>CACXFW010000214.1 GCA_902767065.1 uncultured Lachnospiraceae bacterium
CGGTGAAACCGCTCTGTCCGCCCACAGCGAAGAACACGAAGTGTTCTGAGCAATGGGGGTGCTGAATAGTTACCTTTATTCTACAAAATTCCCGGGATCCGTTCACAGGCGGATCAGGGCCGCCAGGCACAGAAGGATTGTGATGATGGTAAATACCGCCACGATCCTTGTCTCCGACCATCCGCCCAGCTCAAAGTGATGGTGGATCGGCGCCATCCGGAAAAACCGCTTTCCGCCGGTCTTCTTAAAGTAGGTCACCTGGATCATGACGGAAATAACCTCCACCAGGTAGATCAGCCCGACGATCGCGATAAACACCGGCATCTGAAGCGCGTATGCCGCGCCCGCGACAAACCCTCCCAGGGCCAGCGATCCGGTATCTCCCATGAACACCTTCGCCGGATGCACATTGAACAGGAGAAATCCCAGAAGCGCGCCAACAACCGCCGCGCAGACCGGCTCGATCCCGCCCGCTGTCAGATAAGACGCGCATCCGAAAAACACAGCCACCACCGATGTCACGGACGCGGCCAGGCCGTCCAGGCCGTCCGTAAAGTTCACGCCGTTTACGGTGCCGATGATGACGACGAATGCCACTATGCTGGCAAAGATCCGGAACCCGAAGCCTGTCAGGGTGAAGCCCTGCGTAAAGGGAATCCTCCAGTCAAGGCAGGCCGGATCCCTCAGCCATGCATAGATGAGGAATACCAATGTCACGATGATCTGGCCGGCCATCTTCTGCCTGGGAAGAAGTCCGTCCGACCTTTTCAGGACCACCTTCAGGTAATCATCGATGAATCCGATGATCCCGAACCCGAGCGTGAGCACCAGCACCGGCAGGATCCTCGGATAGCGCGGCGCGAAGACCAGGGTTGTAACCAGAACGGATACCAGGATCGCGATCCCGCCCATCGTCGGCGTGCCTGCCTTCTTCAGATGGGCCTGAACGCCCTCCTTTCGCTCCGTCTGCCCGACCTTCAGCCGGATCAGAAACGGAATCAGAAACGGCAGGGTCAGTGCCGATATCGCAAAAGAGAGGAAAACCGCTGCCAGAATATCCATTGAGATTCCCATCCGTCCTAAACCTCCTCTTCCTCATCCGAAGACGTTGCGCCGGACCACGTTGTATCATCCTGTCCGTCTCCCTCCACTTCGTTCGGGGGAGAAGCAATATCCGGATTCTCCGCAACCTGTTCTTTCTCCCCCAAAAGGGGGCTCATATCCACTTCGATCTGATTGCCGTACGCGTCTGTCACGATTCCCTTGTCCATATCCACAACGCACCCGGAAATGACATTGCCGGCGGAATCAACGACCTCGCCTTTTTTGTTGACCGCGGCATCATTATAAAGAATTCCCGAGGAGTCAAAGCACTGGAAGGTGGAGCTCTTCACTTCGTTCTTCACCGTATCGCTCTTGCTGATTCCAAGGTACTGCAGCAGGTCATCCGTGATCCCTTCCGTCGGATAGATCCCGAGATACGGGAACAGCTCCGTCGCGATCTGGCGGAATAACACCTGAGGATAGGTCGAATCAGCCTGCTCCGCGACATTCGGCTCATCAATGACAACATACAGAACGACCTTCGGGTCATCGATCGGCGCCGCGCCGATAAAGGAAACGACATAGTGTCCCTTCCATCTCGTCCCGTCTCTCGGATCGATCTTCTCCGCTGTTCCCGTCTTGCCGCCGGTCAGATACCCCGGTACCTGGGACTTGCGCCCGGTACCCTTCTGGACCGCTGTCTTCAGATATCCGCGCACCAGCTTCGACACCGAAGTGGAAACCGGCTGGCGCAGAAGAATCGGTTCCACCGTCTCTACAGAAGACCCGTCGGCGCTGATCATCTGGCTGACCACATGCGGCTGATAATAGTAACCGCCGTTCACAACCGCGCTGAAGGCGCTCGCCTCCTGAACCATGTTGATCGTAAATCCCTGTCCGAACGTGCAGGTGGCCAGCTCAACCTCATGCATCGTCTCGCGGTTGTAGACAACACCCGGGTTTTCATTTGGCAGATCAATGCCCGTCATGCTTCCGAAGCCAAAGGCCTGCTGGAATTTGATGAAATTGGAGATGCCCATCTGCATGCCGATCGTCATCAGCGCGACGTTGCAGGAATTGACGATGGCATACTCCAGCGTTTCCTCTCCATGTCCGTAAATATTGTCGCACTTGATCGTGGTATCGGTGATAAACAGGGAACCGTTGCAGACGAAGCCGTCTCCGTCATGAACGGATCCGGTCTCCAGGGCAGAGGCGACCGTGATAGGCTTGAACACCGATCCGGGCTCAAAGCCTTCGGAAACGCAGAAGTTTTCCCACTTCGTATTCAGCTCGTCGACGTAGGTCTCGTCATCCATGGACTTGATCTCAGCCCCGGAATACCCCTCCGTCGTCAGGTCGGTCGGATTGTTCAGATCGTACTCCCGGTTGGTCGCCATTCCCAGGATCTCACCCGAATTCGGATCGATCGCGATCACCCCCACGTTTTTCGCGCCCTTTCCGTTATGGGCTTCGTCCCCGTAGGCGCGGTCGAACGCGTCGATCTTCTCCTGGAGGATCTCCTGGATGTTCATGTCGATCGTCAGCCGGAGGGTCTTGCCGTGCTCCGGCTCAATCGTGGTCCGTTCGAACTCCGAATTATCGTTCAGGTAGCCAAACTCCCGGCCATTGGTTCCGTTCAGGAAATCATTGTAGTAATTCTCAATTCCTGTCGTTCCCACATCGATCGCATTCGAAAAGCCGATAATCTTGCTCGCCAGGGAATCATACGGATAGGTACGCAGATACTTCTCCTCAAACCACACTCCCTGGATATTGGCCCTTTCGCTGAGCGCGTCATAGTAGGCGTCCCTCCCCAGGGCATCCGCACTCAGGTCGCTTCCGCGCTGGTACTGCTCGAATTCCTTCTTCATTTCCGGAGAAATGTTCCGCTGAATTACCTGATAGCGGGAATCCTTCGTCTTCTCCGAAACGATCACATCCAGTGTGTCTCCCCGGTCCACGCCGATAATCTTTTCCAGCGCGTCAACCGTCGGCTCCAGATATTCTTCCTTCTCGTTGATCGCGTAACAGTCCAGGACCACGTTGTAGAAACGGTCGCTCCTCGCAAGGATGATCGAGTTCCTGTCCTGGATCTCTCCCCGCCTTGCCGGAATCGAACGGGAATCATAGGACTGCTGGGAGAGCACCTTCTTCGCGTACCGGTTCCCCCTGGTCGCGGAGATCGTCGCGATCCTGATAAGGAGCGCGGCAAGCAATAACAAAACAAATGCAAAAGAAGCCAGAAGCTTTTTTTGCATCATCTTGGTAAATCTTCTCTCTCTTTTTACTTTTCCGCTGTGTTGTGCCAAGGAACAATCCCCCATACCGCTTCCGGCTTAAGCTGTCTTCTGCCTCTTGTGCACACACCGCTTAAGCCCTGCTTATTTCATGATTCAGGGATCTCCTCATACTGCTTCACATAATCACTGGAGGCTGCATCATAATACACGATCTGGGTCTGGGCCGGATAGTCCATGCCCAGCTCGCTGATCGCTCTGTCCCGGACGTCTTCGAGATCAACGCGGGACATAATCTCACTATACTCGATATCATTCTCGATCTTCAGATCCTTCAAGGTGGTCTGAAGCGATACTGTCCTCTTCTGAAGCTTGGTTGAGGTCGCCTGCAGTCTCAGGAAATACACACAGATCATGACAACAGCAACAGCTGAGATCGTCAGGAACAACACATACCTCAGGTTCATGCTGAGTGAACGTTCACGAACCGCCTCGATCTGGGTACGCCTCAGTTCCCTCTCCTCAACCTCAGGTATGGCCTGCGAAAGGCGGACCGTATTTCCCTCAATGACCTCGTCAGTATAACGCACTGTTGTGTTTCTTTCAATCATTCTGCTTCCTGTCTGCGGCATTTCCTTTACGCCTCTCCCTTTTCAAATATGCGCATCTTCGCACTTTTCGAACGTGGGTTTTGTTCGCGTTCTTCCTCGCCCGGCAGGATCGGTTTTCTCGTAACGACCCGTCCCAGGCTTTTTCTTCCGCATACACACACCGGAAAATCAGGCGGGCAGATGCAGGGGTTCTCCGCTGTCCGGAACGTATCCTTCACAATACGGTCCTCAAGCGAATGAAATGTGATGATGCAGATCCTTCCTCCGGGCTTAAGCAGGGAAATCATCTTCTGCAGTGATTCCTCCAAAACCCTGAGTTCTCCGTTTACCTCGATCCGGATTGCCTGAAAGGTTCTCCTGGCAGGATGCCTGCCCGAAGCTCTCTCCTTCGCAGGGATCGAGGCCTTGACAATCTGAGTCAACTCCCCTGTTGTTTCAATCGGTTTCTTTGCTCTGCAGGCTGCAATCTTCTGCGCAATCCTTACGGCGTATTTTTCCTCGCCGTACTCCCTCAGGATTCTCGAAAGCTCCGCTGCAGACCAGGTGTTCACAACCTCTCTCGCCGTAAGAGGCTGCCTTCGGTCCATCCTCATGTCCAAAGGCGCATGTTCGTCGCGGTACGTAAAACCGCGCTCAGCGTCATCGAGCTGGTTCGAGGAAACTCCCAGATCCAGCAGGATTCCGTTAACTGATGAGATGCCGATCTCCCCCAGCTTCTCACCCATCTGGGCGTAATTCGCCCGGATGATCGTAACCTTGTTTCCAAACTCCCCAAGGCGTTTTCCGGCCGCCCTGACCGCCGCGTCATCCTGGTCGATCCCGATCAGCCTTCCTCCCTCTGAAAGCCTTTTCGCGATCTCATAAGAATGACCGCCTCCGCCAAGTGTCCCGTCCACATAGATCCCGTCAGGCGAGACATGCAGTGAATCGACTGCTTCGTGGAGGAGAACCGATGTGTGACAAAATTCCACACGCGCCTCCTTCCGGATCCCCGGCACCCACTCCCCTGGCTGCCCCGGATCCTGTAACTGTCCATTTTCCTCTGGCCTCTCCCTCAGGCCCCAGGGATTCCCCTGCCGCTCCCTTTCAGCAAAGGTGCCTCCCGTCCGGAAAATACACCGGAAACCCTCTCAGCTTCTCCCTACAGCTGACAGGCGCTCCTTACAGATCAATATCCAATCCGTTCAGAGCTTCCATGGACTCGTCGATCTCATCTGCCGAAGTCGCATCCACGTACTTCTCTTTGGCCCAGAGCTCAATCCGCTTCATGGACCCCTCGACCACGACATCCTTCTCCATCCCGGCAAACCCCCTCAGATTTTCCGGAATCAGGACTCTGCCCTGCTTATCCATCTCACAGAGCGTCGCGCCCGCGGCGAAGAACCGCACGACCTTCCTGGCATCTTTATTTGTGAGCGGCAATTTCGACAGCTTTTCTTCGAAGACAGTCCACTCATCCATCGGATAAGCAAACAGGCAGCCATCCAGTCCCCTTGTAATCATGAATTCCGTTCCCAGCTGTTCGCGGAACTGCTTCGGGACGATCAGCCTGCCCTTGGCATCTAATGTGTTTTTATAAGAACCATAAAACATCGTGCCAGGCTGCCTCCCATGGAGCTGCTTCGTCAGGAATTGCGGGAACCCCCCGAATGATTCACCACAATTCCTCCCTTATGACCCACAACTCACCACTATTTACCACTCATGATGGTATCTTAATGGATTTTCTTCAAAGCCGCAAGATAGAACATCCGTTCCTTCCCTTCTCCTTTGTGCATATTGTTCAAAACGGACCATCACATGATCTTGTGCCATATTTCATTTTCCACATGCCAAATATAGTGTTTCAGGGCATAAAAAAAGCCCGGATCATCCGTCATGATCCGGGCAGAAGCGCCATTTTTTGTAAAAATACGTTAATTTTTCGTGAACTTTTCCACTGAGGATCGTGCAAAATCACCGTTCTGGTTTGCTTCGTCCATTTCCGAAGCTTCAGTCAGGAATGTCCGTCATAATATCGAGCTGGAACCCCGCCCACATATTCGCGTTCACATTCCAGTCCCTAAGATCCGTCACAATCCGGTGATAGAATGCCTGTCCCCCATGAACTATATCATAGGTACGCGCATCCCCGCGCGCCTCCAGGTGGCGGCCGAAAGAGCAGTTGCGGATATCCTCCGTCCCATAATCATCCTGCGTTCCATCCGGCCAGTAGATATAAAACCTCGGTACCTGCGGCTCGCTGGCATACCGCACATCGCCCGCAAGCTCCAGAATCTTCCTGCCCGCCGGCTCATAACAGCACAGAACGTGGGCATACCTCCACACCGTCCGGGTAAAATCCGAAACACGGAACTGCATCAGCCAGTTCTCATCCATCATCCCGTTCCCGTCGTCCTTTGAGATGATCAGCACAATCGGGAACTGCCGCTCCGGATCCGAGATCGCACGCGCAATGGTCTGTGCCTCCTCTTCCCGCACAATTCTCCGCCTTCCGGAACAGGAAAGCGCGCTGAAGACCCCGATATTGTCCACGATGCTCTTATAGAACCCGGGGTAGGAAAAATACGTCGACTGGCGCTCCACGGTCGCGGAATTCTCCCGCTCCGGCTGGGCATACCCGTTCAGAACCTTCAGCCACAGGCCGGGCGTCGCGCCCTCCCCGCCTTCTTTCTGCTCATATACCTGCGCCTCGGAGTACCAGATCCTGCCTCCCACCTCCGGATCCATATGGCGGACATGAACATTCATCACATAACGGTCCGGATGATACTTCACCGCGACATGGTAGGCAAGAAGGTCCGCGTGGTACGTCTGGACCTCCTCCGGCATACTGTGGAACAGAACCCCGTACTTGGCCAGGACCCATTTCCAGATCATCTTCGCGCACTGGGAGAAGAGAACCTCCATGGAAGGCTCCTCCTCCTTCTTCAGACGGCTCCCGTCCAGCCTGGTCTTCATCTGGAAGGCAACATGCCGCCTCAGAGGCCGGAGCTCATAGGTCCTTGACTCCGTCTCGGAATCCTCCCGCCCGTCGTTAAACACGTCGGCCTTGCGGAACACCTCCGTGAGCCTGTCATCATGAAAAACGCTTTCATTTAACAGTGCGATGATCGTATTGACATTGATCGGCACATGGCGCGTCCTGGAAAGCAGCTGTCCGATCAGGACCGGCCTGGGCGTGCGGAAGATCTTCTTTGCCAGGTTGTCCGGCCGGATCATGTCCTCATTCAGGATCTGCGCCACCTCCGGATAGAGCTGGGCTTCCCCGAGCTTCAGGCGGAAATGGCTTTTGATCATGTCACTCCAGCGGCCGGACTTGTACAGCGCATGTCCCAGATCCTCGAAGAGCGTGACCATCGACTTATCGCACAGCTCCAGCGTTGCAAGAATCGAGTTGAAATAGCGGGAAAAACCGGGATAATGGCTCCACAGCTCCTCCCCCTTGTATCTCATATCGTGCTCAACTTCATGCCAGCCTTCGAAAAACATGGTCTTGATCTGGATCTCAAAGGTGTCATCGATACACATCTCAAAGGTCTGGGGGGAAATCTCCGACTTCAGGTATCCGGGCAGGCGGAACACGCCATTGAGCTTCGCCGGTTTGAATTCATCCTCGCTCCTTTTGGAGGTGGACCACTCAATGACGTCGAAGGTCTGCGCCATGATGTTCCTGCAGATATCCACATCATCGTCAAAGTACAGATTGATGCGCACGCCGATCAGATCCTGCAGCTTGTGTTCCTCGCTCAGGTCCTTCAGCTCGAACTTGCGGGCCATGGACCGGGCTGTCTTGGTCCTGGAAAAGCACCGGAAATAAAGACCGCACTGCTCCAGCCGGTCATTGATGATGCGGCGCAGGTCCTGTTCTACCAGCGGAGGCACTTTCACGGCCGCCGCCAGCTCTTCTTTTGTGTAGGAGGCAGGGATCACCTCATCCGGTTCATGAGTCCCCTGCATGGTATAATCGTTCATCTTGTGATTGTATTCCTTAGTATTACTGGTACACCGGGTTCCCGTAGGCGTCATACCCCTGTCCTGTCGTCGGATCCGTCCAGGCGATCTGCGCGGAGGAGGATCCCGACGAGTATACCGGATTTCCGTACATATCGTACCCCTGCCCCGTCGCCGGGTCAGTCCAGGCGATGAGATTCGAGCTTTGGTTGGACCCGGAATAAACCTCGATCTGGCTTTGTGAGGAGGATGCGCTGCTTCCTGCCGTCTGTCCGCCCGGATCCATGGATGCCGCGCCCTGGGAGATAGAGGTATCTGTCTGCCCTGCCTGCGAAGCCGAGCCCATATACGGTGCCACGATCGAAGCGGAATCCGGGTACCGGTCGGAGAAATCCTGGAATACTTCATCCGCCTTCTTTGAATCTCCGGCATTAAAATAAGCAAAGCCCAGGTAATACAGGGCGTCATAATACCGGTCATTCTGCCCGCTCTCATCCGAATCGACCGCCATCTGAAGCTGCCTGGCAGCTTCCTGGTAGTCGCCTGCCACATAGGCAGTGGTTCCGTCGGTATAATACTGGTTAAACAGCGCGTCCCCGACCATCGCGGTCAGGTCTTCGTACAGCTGCTTTCCTTCCCCGTCAAGTTCCTCCGCGTTCAGCGCCCCGAGCGCATCCACCGTCTTTGTCTGGTCGCCCTTCACATAAAGATCGGCCACCTTCAGAAGCTCCGTGTAGGATTTGACACGGTTATTCGCGCTCTCCGCTTCTCTCCTGGCGGTATCCGTGTTTTCATTTGCACTGTCCACCTCATCCTGCAGGTCCTGGATGGTCGCTGTGACCGTAGCCAGAGAAGTATTCGCGTCGGACACCTGCTTGTTAGCCTTGTCATTTGCGCTCTGCCGGATCGCCGGCACGGTCAAAAACCAGACAATCGCCGCTCCCAGCAGGATTCCGAGCATGATATTGATAAAGGTCGCGACGGTAGAGCTGTCGCGAAATGTGGTCGGAGCGATGATGACGTCATTCCCGCTCACATAGCGCAGGGCGATCTCCTTCGGCGTTTCCTTCATCTCATCCTCGGGAGAGGGAGAGCTGCGCTCAACCTTCGGCCGGCTCCGCCTGCCGAACAGGGAGGTCTTCCCGGTCTCTTCCTCCAAATGTGTGAGATAGCGCAGCGTCGTCGTGTTCGTGTTGTCGATCCGGGACGCTTTCTTCAGAAGCCCTCTGGCCTTCTCCCACTGCCCGGTGTGCATGTACCCGAGCGCAAGCAGCTGGCAGGCGCGCACGAACTTCGGATTCTGGCTGACGACCTTCCGAAGCTGGATGAGAGCCATGTCTTCATTGCCCTGCTTCAGATAGGTCAGGCTCTGGTTATACTTGCGGATCGTAGTGTTGTACTGGTCGAGGCGCATCTTGGAGCCCTGAAGCGTGCGGATGTAGGAGGCTGCCAGGTTGTCTTTCCCGTTCAGGTTGTTGCTGATGACCCACTCCACAAGCGCGCTGACGACCTCTCCCGTCTCAAAGTAGCAAAGGCCAAGGAGGTTTCGCGCATCCGTATTTTCCTTATTGAATTTCAGCGACCGCTTCAGGCAGGTGATCGCGCCGGACAGATCTCTGACCTGGGCCTTCTCAAGTCCCTGATTGTACAGAAGATTCGAGATGCGGATGATTCTTCTGGGAATCGTCAGGTCCGCGCCGCAGATCCGGCAGTATTCCTCTGACTGTGCGGTCGCTCCGCAGTAGATGCATTTCATTTCCCGCTCCTGCCCTTGTTCTTGCGCTCCTTCTCGTCACGCATCATTTCCTTGAGAATGTCCGTCACATCCGTGAGATCACGGCTGTAGATCGCATCCTCCGCCTCATTCACATCCATGCTCGGATGAAACTTCTTCAGTTCTTCTTCGTAATTCAGCATGCTGTATTTCTCCAATCAGATAAAGGGAGCCGACGCAGAAAAGAACGCTCTCTCCCCTCTCCTTCTTCGCTTTCAGATAAGCTTCCTGTGCGTCCGGCCAGATCCGGACCGTCTTCTGGCCCGCCGCGCGGAATGCTGCGGCAAGTTCCTCAGGATCCATCTTCCTTCTTCCTCCGGCCTCTGTCACAGTCACACATTCATACGCCACATCCCGGCACAGCTCCCGGACCATGGTCCGGTAATCCTTGTCAGATACGATCGCGGTCACAAGGCTGACCCTGCGCGTCTTCGCGATCCTCCGGATCTCACGCGCGATCTCGCGGATTCCGTCCGGATTGTGCGCCCCGTCGAGGAAGACATCCCTGCTGATCTCTTCCATGCGCCCCGGCCATGTTGTATGCGCAATCCCGGAGACGACCGCCCCCTTCCGGGCCCCGAGGCGCAGCGCGCCAAGAGCGGCAAGGCATGCATTTTCCGCCTGATACTGCGCCGCAAAGGGCACCCTGAGATCCAGTGCTTCTTCCCGGTAGGGCGCAAGCCTTACAAGAAGCGCTCCATCCTGTCTTCCACGGATCTCATACCTGTCAGGCTCCAGGGGGACAGGCTCCGCCTCCATCCTGGCGCATACCTCCCTGATCACCCGCGCGCTGCCAGGATCCTTCGCGCTGTAGATGCAGGGAACCCTTCTCCGGATGATGCCGGCCTTCTCGAAGGCGATCTGTTCCACGGTATCTCCCAGATACCGGGTATGGTCAAGGCTGATGGAGGTGATTACTTCCGCCAGGGCCTTCTCGATCGTATTCGTTGCGTCCAGCCTGCCGCCAAGGCCGGTTTCACAGATCAGAAGATCAATCTTCTCCTCCTGGAACCAGCACATCCCCATCGCAAAAACAGTTTCAAAGAAGGTAAGCTCCCGGCCTCCCTCTTTCAGGTGGATGCGGACGGCTTCCCGCACCCTGCGGAAGGATTCCAGGAAGGCGGCAT
The DNA here is from genome assembly GCA_902767065.1 of uncultured Lachnospiraceae bacterium. GTDB lineage: Bacteria > Bacillota > Clostridia > Lachnospirales > Lachnospiraceae > Porcincola. The sequence goes on from CACXFW010000214.1 coordinate 10,751, forward strand.
CCGGGATCTGGGTACCGAGAACGCACATTCTCTCATTGATCCGGACCAGATGCGGGGAAGTGAACAGTCCCGTCCTTTTTCCTTCTTCCCGGAAAATGCGCTCGAGAAACGCGCAGGTGCTGCCCTTTCCGTTTGTCCCGGCAACATGGATCACGTCAAAAAAACGCTCCGGGTGCCCCAGAAGCTCCAGAATGCGGACGATCGCGGCCAGGTCATTTTTCTTCGTGAAATAAGGAATCTCCAGAAGGTACCGGACCGCCTCCTCATAGGAGGATACCGGTATGTCTGTATGTATCATCATGGTACCCTGTTCCTTCCGCTGCCATGCATCGGTAATATGTCGCCTTCGGCGACGCAAATCCAGCGCAGCAAACGACAAAAGAAAAACACTTCCACCTGTGCGGTTGGATCACTATCGTGATCCAACCCCTCTACCCTCATTCGCAAAACACGCGCTTCGCAAAGCTCAGCGCTAC
>CACXFW010000215.1 GCA_902767065.1 uncultured Lachnospiraceae bacterium
GTTTTCTGCAAGCCGGTTCAGAGCCTGATTCCGCTCAGCAAGCTTCCAAGGGATGTCCCCACCGCCTCCTTGTTCTGCTCCTCCTGAAGCCTGTCCTGAAGGAAACGGGATTCGGGATTCTTCTCCATCTTTGCGATCAGCCGGGCGGTATTCCTGGCATCGGCCAGTCCGTCATGCTGTTTGCCTTCCGGCTCAACCTCGGCAAACATCAGGGCATCCTCAAGGGACATCCTCCACGGTTTTCCAAATCGTTTCCCGGCAATCTGCTGGTAATCCACCCAGTTTCCCTTATCCAGAATCACCGCCATCTTCTCTTCGTCAATTCCCTTTGCCTGAATCTCCCGGGCAATCTGGACATAATCCGTCCTGCTCCATGAGTAGAAGGTAACCTCACGGCCGGAAAGCCAGAAATCCATGTCCTCCAGCGCCTCCTTCAGGGAGGGCGCTTCCAGGATATCCTTGTCGCTGATCCCGGTCAGTCCCTGTATGAAATGGTCAATCCTGCCATACCTGGGACGGACATAAGAGGAGAACTCGCCGGTTATCCCGTATGCTTCATCCATCATGACAGCGCCGATCTGGATGATCTCATGCTCGTAAGGATAATCCTTCCACTGGTATTCCTTCTGGACAATGCACATCTCGATATCAATTACTACGTTTGCTTTCATGCCCGCCTCGTTCTTCTTAACGAATGAAATGCGTCGCCAGCCACGCTTCCTTCTCTGGAAGGCCATACTTTTCCCTGCCAAGCGCGATGCTCTTCATCAGGAACGTCATGTTCGCTGCCAGGGCCCGCATCGTCTGCAGCCCTTCCAGGTCCTTCTCCGCTTCCCCTTTCAGTCTTCCATGCACGCTGTTCCAGTACTGGCTCGAAGCAATCGGCATGCCGGAAATCCCGAAGTATTTGTTCAGCTCATCGTATGTGGCAGAGCATCCGCCTCTTCTTGCCACCACAACACTTGCGCCCACTTTCATGGTCTTGTCGAACCCGGTGCTGTAGAAGAGCCTGTCCAGACATGCGATCAGGGTCGCGTTTGCCGAAGCATAGTATACGGGCGATGCGACAACCAGCCCGTCAGACTCCTCGAATACTCTTGCAGCCTCATTGACCGCATCGTCAAATACGCACTTCCCATTCTTTGAACAATAGCCACAGGCGATGCAGCCCCGGATGTCCTGGTTCCCGATCTGCATGATCTTTGTTTCAACGCCTTCAGCCTCAAATACCTTCACCATCTCGTTTACCGCCAGGGATGTGTTGCCATCCACACGGGGGCTTCCGTTCAGAATCAATACCTTCATGTTTCCTCCTTTTTCTCCTGTTACCGTTCACTGCCCAACCGTTACAGGTCACACCCCGGCCAGCCCTATGCCTGTGGCCCCCAGCCTTCCATCGTCAGTGCTTTTTGCCACACGCGTTTGATCATACCTTTTCCATGTGCTATACTCGCTTCATGATAATTGATTTTCACACACACATTTTCCCGGATCACATTGCGCCGCGCACGCTGGAGGTTCTCTCTGCTGCGGGCGGCATCCCTGCGTTCACGGACGGAACAGCCGCCGGCCTTTCCGCTTCCATGGCCGAGGCAGGGATTGATCTTTGCGTCAATCTTCCTGTTATGACTTCCCCCCTCCAGGTCCATAAGGTCAATGAGAGCCTGTACAGAAACAGGGAATCTCTTCTTGATATGGGCATCCTTTCCTTTGCCGGCATCCATCCGGATCTTGAGGAGTATGAAGAAGAGCTTCGTCTCAGGAAGGCACAGGGTTTCTCCGGCATCAAGCTGCATCCTGCCTACCAGAGGCGTGATCTGGATGATCCCGCATTTCTTCGTGTGATCGACTGTGCCTGCAGCCTCGGGCTTGTCGTTCTGACTCACGCGGGAGCTGACATCGGCATTCCCGGCCATAACTACGCTTCGGTCGGGATGATTCTCAATGTCATTGATAAGGTTCACCCTGAGAAGCTTGTCCTTGCCCATATGGGCGGATGGGATGCCTGGGAGGAGGTCAGCCTGTATCTGGCAGGGGCACCGGTCTATCTGGACTGTGCATTCTCCATCGGGGAATACGGAATGTCCCCGGATGAGTTTTTCAGGTTGTGCGTAAAGCATGGAACCGACCGTATCCTGTTCGCAACGGACAGCCCCTGGACCGGACAAAGCTCCTATGTTGAAGCAATCCGGAATCTCCCCTTCTCCGGGCAGGAAAAAGACGGGATTTTTGGCCAGAACGCTTCAAAGCTTCTATCCCTGTGATCTCCTGATCATCCTTCCCGCCTGCATACTGAGAAGCCTCAAACCATGAA
>CACXFW010000216.1 GCA_902767065.1 uncultured Lachnospiraceae bacterium
CTTTTCCTTCTCCGAAGGATCAATAAACAAAGAAGCGGTATGGCCGGGGCCGCCGTCCATCAGCAGCTGCTCAGACTTTTTGAGCGCGTCCTTAAAGTCCGCTGCCTTGTACATTGCCAGCACCGGAGACAGCTTCTCATGCGCAAACGGTTCGGAGATGCTGGTGCTCTCGACTTCGCCGATCAGGATCTTCGTCTTCACTGGGACCTTTACGCCTGCCATTTCCGCAATCCTGTACGCGCTCTGTCCGACAATCTTCGCGTTCACGCCGCCGTTGATGATGACGGTGGCGCCAACCTTCCGGATCTCATCCCCCTTCAGGAAATAGCAGCCGCGGCGCTCAAATTCCGCCCTGACTTCCTCATAGATATCCTCCAGTACCGTGACCGACTGTTCGGAAGCGCAGATCATGCCGTTGTCAAAGGTCTTGGAATGGATGATGGAGCTGACTGCCATCTGAATATCGGCACTGCTGTCAATGATCGCAGGCACGTTGCCCGCGCCGACCCCCAGTGCCGGCTTGCCGGAGGAATACGCGGCGCGTACCATGCCGGGTCCGCCGGTTGCAAGAATGATATCCGCGTCCTTCATCACCTTGTTGGTCATCTCCAGCGACGGCTCCTCGATCCAGCCGATGATGTCCTTCGGGGCGCCGGCCTTCACTGCCGCCTCATAGACAATCCGGGCCGCCTCTATGGTGCTCTTCTTTGCCCTGGGATGCGGACTGATGATAATCGCGTTGCGTGTCTTCAGGCAGATCAGTGTTTTGAAGATTGCGGTAGAGGTAGGATTCGTTGTCGGAATCACCGCCGCAACCAGGCCGATAGGTTCGGCGATCTTCCGGATGCCATTGACCGCATCCTCTTCAATCACGCCGCAGGTTCTGGCACTGCGATAGGTGTTGTAGATATACTCGGCGGCATAATGATTCTTGATCACCTTGTCCTCCACAACGCCCATCCCGGTCTCCTCGACGGCCATCTTCGCAAGAGGAATCCTTGCCTTGTTTGCGGCCATGGCCGCAGCCTTGAAGATCCGGTCAACCTCTTCCTGCGTGTATTTTCCGAACTTCCGCTGGGCGGCACGCATGGTTTTCATCTGCCTGTCCAGCCTCTCCACTGCAGTCAATGTCTGTTCGGTGTTTTTCTGCGCCATATTGATCATTCATCCTTTCACTGTTTCTCGTTCTTCCTGTACACTCTTTCAGATCTTCCGGACACAAAATATCCTGAAGCCAAGTGCCAGGCAGCTTCACGCTGTATGCTCCCACGCTCGTCGCTGGCACCAGTCCGGTGCAAAGCCGCACGGGCAACGCAGCTTACCGTCTGCTCAGGTACTCATCGATGGCCTTCGCCGCAACCTTGCCGGATCCCATGGCCGAGATCACCGTTGCGGAGCCCGTAACCGCGTCGCCGCCGGCGTAGACGCCTTCCCGGCTTGTCAGGCCGTCCTCGTTCACGATGATGCCTCCGTGAGCATTGACCTCAAGGCCCCTGGTAGTGCTCTTGATCAGCGGGTTCGGACTGGTGCCGATGGACATGACCACCGCATTGACTTCCAGTTCAAACTCACTCCCAGGGATCACCACCGGGCGGCGGCGTCCGCTGGCGTCAGGCTCTCCCAGCTCCATCTTCACGCACCGGATCCCGGTGACAAAGCCGTTCTTCTCATCGCGGGGATTGTCCGGATTGTTGTAGCCCAGGATCTCGACGGGGTTGCACAGAAGACGGAAGTCAACGCCTTCCTCCCTGGCATGCTCCACTTCCTCCCGGCGGGCAGGCAGCTCCTCCATGGAACGGCGATACACGATATACACATGCTCCGCTCCCAGGCGCAGCGCTGTTCTGGCCGCATCCATCGTAACATTGCCGCCGCCTACAACCGCCACGCTGCCGCCCTTCATGATGGGGGTCTTCGGATGATCCAGATAGGCCTTCATCAGATTGCTGCGGGTCAGAAATTCATTTGCGGAATACACGCCTTTCAGGCTCTCTCCGGGAATGTTCATGAACCGCGGCAGACCCGCTCCGGATCCGACGAACACGGCTTCATACCCCATATCGAACAGCTCGTCGACCGTCAGCGTCTTCCCGATCACCACATTGGGCTGCACGTCTACGCCAAGCTCCTTCAGGATCTCCACCTCTTTGGCAACGATTGTCTTCGGCAGGCGGAACTCCGGAATCCCGTAAACCATCACGCCGCCGGCAGTATGCAGCGCCTCAAACACGCTCACCTGATAGCCCTTCTTCGCCAGATCGCCGGCACAGGTCAGTCCGCTCGGGCCGGATCCGACAACCGCCACGCGGTGTCCATTGCTCTCAGGCGCCTCGGCCTTTTTCGTTTCGTGCGTATTGTGCCAGTCCGCAACGAAACGCTCCAGGCGGCCTATGGCAACCGGTTCAAACTGCTTTCCCATCGTACATCTGCTCTCGCACTGCGTCTCCTGCGGGCAGACACGGCCGCACACAGCCGGCAGCGACGAGGTCTGGTTGATGATCTGGTAAGCGCCTTCAAAATCAGATTCCTTCACCTTCTGAATAAATCCCGGAATGTTGATATTGACAGGGCAGCCTTCCATACAGGGCCGGTTCTTGCAGTGCAGACAGCGCTGTGCTTCGGCCACGGCGATCTCCTGGGTATATCCCAGCGCAACCTCGTTGAAGTTATGAATACGCACCTCGCTTGCCTGGGTCGGCATCTCATGTTTCTTCGGAATTACAGCCATAATCTTTCTCCTCCTCAGGCATTCTTGAAGAGGTTGCATACCTCTTCGCGGGCACGGCGTTCAAAGTCAACATACATTCTTCCGCGGCTCATCGCCTCGTCAAAATCAATCTCGTAAGCATTGAATTCCGGACCGTCCACGCAGGCAAACTTCGTCACGCGTTTTCCATCCCGGTTCAGTGTCAGCCGGCAGCCGCCGCACATACCGGTACCGTCGATCATGATCGGATTCATGCTTGCCGTGACCGGCACGCCGTATGGCTTAGCCGTAAGGGTCACGAACTTCATCATGATCAGCGGGCCGATCGTGATGATGACATCAAAGGTTTCTCCGGCATCAAGCATCTCTTTGAGCGGGACGGTGACATTGCCGTGCCGGGCATAGCTGCCGTCGTCGGTCATGACGACCAGGGTGTCGGAGCATTCCCTGAACTCCTCCTCCAGGATCAGCAGGTCCTTGCTCCGGAACCCGATGATGCTGGTGACCTCGGCCCCAAGACGATGGAATTCCTGCGCGAGGGGCATGGCGATCGCACATCCTACGCCGCCGCCGACGATGCAGACCTTCCTGATCCCCTCCGTATGGGTAGCCAGCCCCAGCGGTCCGACGAAATCCTGAATGAATTCCCCCTCCTGCCTGTGGTTTAACAGTTCGGTCGTGGCGCCGACGATCTGGAAAATGACCTTCACGGTGCCTTCTTCCGGATTCGTTCCCGCCACGGTCAGGGGGATGCGTTCTCCCGCCTCATCCACACGCAGGATGATAAACTGGCCTGGCCTGGCCTTGTCCGCTACCAGGGGCGCTTCGATCTCCATCTGGGTTACCGTGGGATTAAGCGCCTTTTTGTGTACAATCTTATACATTGATTCTTACTCCTGACTGTCTTACATTGCCACGCCCGTTCTGCGTTCTTCCGCCACGGGCGCTGGTGTAACGCTTTCCAATGATCCTGCCATTTTGCTTGTCCGAAAAGCCGCATGAGCGCGTTGTCCTCCATCGGCGATGCCACCGCATCGCCTCATTCGTCCGCCTTGTCAGCGGCTTTTCGTTCAGCGTAATCATGTCTTAGCAATTGGAAAGTGTTACACTAGTTGAGATACAATACATGCCTGATCAGGCATGAATGAATACAGAATACCATATCTTTCATATTTCGGCACACAGAATGGAAAAAAATGCGTAACTATTCAGCACCGCCGTTGCTGTTCCCTGCCCCGCCGCCCGGGCCTGTGGGCTTAAACCGTAACTGGCGATGCCTGCCTGAAGCGCATCGTATACGTCCGGACAAATTCCCCGCCCGGCTCCAGCGCGTTCCCGTATTCTCGTTCGGACAGTTCTTTGTCAAAATGAACACTGTCCGTCCTCCCGCACCAGGGTTCTATGCAGATAAACGGCGCGTTCTTTCCGACAGGCGACCAGATCCCCACAAGCGGCGTGTCAAACGTCACGGTCAGATAGGTCTCCCCGTCCGGATTGACAAGCGAGATTTCATCCGCCTGCCGCCCCTCAAGAATCAGCGCGTCACCGTCAAACAGCTTTGGTGTCGGCGTGATCCTCCCATGATTCAGGGGGATCTCCTTCACCTCATCTGCGACATTTCCGCCGGATACAATCGGCCGGATCAGGATCCGGTCAAGCGGGCGGCTGTCCTTTCGGATCTCAAGTGCATATGCTCCCCGGCTTTGCGGATCATGGAACGGGCACACAAACGCCGGATGAGCCCCGATCGAAAAATACAGCATTTCCTTTCCCGGATTCTGGACCTTCCACTCCACTTCCACCGTTTCATCCCTGAGCGTATACGTTACAGACAGCTCAAAGGAAAATGGATAGACCTTACGGGTCTGTTCGTTGTCGCGAAGGACAAAGCAAAGCGAATTGCCGGTTATATCGTCCAGCGCAAATTCCTGATCCCTGGCGAATCCATGCTGCCCCATCGGATACCGGATTCCCTTATGGCGGTAATATCCTCCGCGCACCTGTCCCACGAAGGGAAAAAGAATCGGCGCCCTCCTGCCCCAGAAGGCCGGATCTCCACTCCAGAGATACTCCCTTGCGCCCCTTTTCACGGAGAGGAGCTCCGCTCCGTGCGTATCCGCAGTCAGCTCCAGAACATCATTTTTCAGATTATACTGCATAGGCCCTTCTCCTTAATAAACGGTAACCATTCAGCACCCCCATTGCTCAGAACACTTCGTGTTCTTCGCTATCATACCATTCTTTTGGCAATGTCTCCATAAAAAACATCAGGGCGCAGAAACGGCGCTATCCTGATGTTACAGGTCACACCCCGGCCAGCCTCCCCATACAGATACAGGGATCCTTCGTTCCGACCCCCGAAAGTCTACACTCAGGATCCCTGTATCTGCAGTGGGACTGGCCGGGGTGTGACCCGTAACGTTCCTTCCCGCGAAAGGAATCCATCGGTGAAGTTTCCATCTGTATCCCGGACTCTGGTATGGTATAATATGACGATTACAGCGCCAGACAATCCGCAGCCGGCTTCGGCGGCTTTGAGATTGCCGGTAAACGGCTACAGGAAGGGGAGGAATATCCGTGTCAGAGAGTTTTCAAGACA
>CACXFW010000217.1 GCA_902767065.1 uncultured Lachnospiraceae bacterium
CCCCTGGAACCGCTCAGATCCGTCAGATAAGCAAGCTTATCTGACTGGATCATGAGCAATTCCAGGAGGTGCTGAATAATTACCATACAATAAACCCGCCCGAAGCCGATTACGGAATCCTATGGCCGAAACACCGGACAGAAGGATGGATCAGCTGCTCCGGGAACGGTCCTGTCAATCGGAGGAAAAGAACATGGGAGAAAGACCGCACAGCCGGAAGGTGAAGATCGCGGAAGGGATCGCGGAAGTAAAAAAAGGCGAAAAGCTTGAGGGGGAAGCCCGTGCGTCACAGCGGAAGGCAGAAGACGGAAAGAAGACGCAGAAAAAAGGAAGTGAAGACTGAATTGCAGCCCGGACTGCTGCGCTGCCTCCGGAGGATGAGGCGGATGCGCGCCTCAAGGGCAGGCCTTTTGCCCGCGCATCTTCGGGAATCTGGTTCGCCGGCGGCGGTATTCGTCAGGGAGATGTGACTTATGAAGAAATGGAAATGCCTCAGAAAAGCCGTGCTGATCGCAGCAGCTGCGGCTGTTCTGGTCTGCCGGTGTGCTTTCGCGAAGGGGACGGATACGAATTCAACGCAGATCAACGGACAGGTTGCGTCCGGCGTGCGTCCGAAGTATACCAAGCTGCGCGGTAAAGGAAAAGACACAGTTACGCTCATGATCTATATGATCGGATCGGATCTTGAGAGCAAGAGCGGTATGGCAACCGCGGACCTGAATGAGATGCTCTACGGCGGGCTTGATAACAGTAAGGTCAATGTGATCGTGGAGACCGGTGGAACAAAAAGATGGCGCAACTCGGTAATCAGCGCGAAGAAGCTGCAGCGGTGGGCTGTGACGGGACAGGGGATTCAGCTCCTTGAAGAGAATCATCAGTCTCCGATGACGGATGAGGCAGAGCTGGCCGATTTCATCCGGTTCTGCGCTAAGGAGGCACCGGCAGACCGCTATATGCTCGTCTTCTGGGACCATGGCGCCGGATCTGTCAGCGGCTTTGGTTATGACGAAAGCTATCCGAATGATACGATGAACATCGGTGAAATCTCTAAGGCATTGAAAGACGGCGGGGTAAAGTTTGATCTGATCGGATTTGACGCATGTCTGATGGCAACGCTGGAGACGGCGATCGCGGTTGAACCGTATGCGGATTATATGATTGCGAGCGAAGAGTCGGAGCCGGGCACCGGATGGTATTATACGAACTGGCTGAAGCTGCTGAATGAGAATTCTTCAACGAATACGCTGAATCTGGGACGCCAGATCTGTGATGATTTCACATCCAGAAACGTGATGTATGCGTCCACGGGAACGACTCTGTCTGTCACGGATCTGTCTGAAGTGGACGGGATCGTGTCAAAATACCTGGCAGCCTTCGGGAAGGGACTGACAGCCATGCTGCAGCGTAAGGACTATATGAGCGTGGCCAAAGCGAGGAACGGCAGCAGAGAATTCGCGTCCTCCAGCCGGCTGGACCAGATTGATCTTGTGGATTTCTGCAACAGGCTCGGTCTGGCGGAAGGGAAAGAGCTTGCCGACGCAGTCCGCTCCGCGGTGAAGTATAACCGTGTCAGCAAAGTGTCAGATGCTTATGGGCTGAGCATTTATTTTCCGAATTCCAGCCTGAAGAGCGTAAACTCCATGATCAGCCTGTGTGAGGATATTGGCGTGGATTCCGGCTGGACGGAAGGCATCCGTACCTATGCGGCGCTGGAGCAGTCCGGGCAGATCGCGGCGAACAATGCGCATGTCTGGGGGAATTCCTCCGGCAGCCTGATTGATGTTCTTCTGGGTTCGGGAAGCAGCGGAAACGGAAGCTATGATTCTTCCGGTACGTCCGGCCTGCTTGAAACTCTGTCCGGTTCCCTGGCGGATGCGTACACAGGCAGCTATGATACCTATGATGCCTACGACTCCATGAGTGAAGCTGACCTGTATGATATCCTGGCTCAGGCGTACGGGTCATCCTGCAGCTCTCAATCCTATGGAGGAGCATACGGTTCCCAGAACGGGTCTTACAGCTCCTGCGGAGGATCTTACGGCGCTCAGGGAAGCTATGGCGGGTATGGTTCCTATGATTCTTATGGCGGCGCCTGGCCATCCTCGTCCGGAAGCCTGCTGGATATCCTGACCGGAGGATATGCCTCCACAGACGGACTGTATTATGGTGGAAACAGCTATTCATCTGTCCTGCCGTGTGAGGAGCCGGAGGATTCCTCCATAGGCGGAAGCCTTCTGGGACTGGCGGCGGATCTTCTTTTTGGGCGCACTCCTCTCAGCTCATCTTCACTGGTTCTGACACACAAGGACGGGCAGAACGTGCTTGAACTGGACGAAGAGATGTGGGATCAGATTACAGCCGCGGAACTGGAAGTCTTTGTGGATGATGGCGGCGGTTACCTGGACCTTGGCCTTGACAATGTCCTTTCCTATACGGAGGAAGGGGATCTGATCGATGAATGGGACGGGACGTGGCTGACCCTGAACGGACAGCCGGCAGCGGTGTATCCCATCAGTGAAGAGGATGATGACGATGACGGGCTTTATATCACGACAAAGTTCATCCCCGCCCTTCTGAACGGTGAGAGAATCAATCTGATTGTCGAATTCAATGAGGAGACCGGAGAGGATACGGTACTTGGCGCGGAGAAGGTTCTGCCTGCAGGTGTCCAGGAGAAGGGGTATACTCCGATGGAAGAGGGCGATACAATCCAGATGATCTGTGATTATTTTACTTATGATGGTACCTTTGAAGGCAGCTATAAGCTGGGAGAGCCTGTGATGGTTCCGGAAGACGGGCAGCTTCAGGTCCTCAATATGGAGATTGCCGGCGGGAAACGGATGGTTTATACGATCCGCCTGACAGACATATACCAGGCACATTACTGGGCGCCGATGCTGGAAGCGTAGGAAGCAGGCCCTGAGATCCCGTGCCCCGTGTCAATGGCATATCGATCGCTGCAAAAGCCATTGTGGGATGGTACACGGGAGATATAAAGGTGGCATAGTCCATGTGGAATTGGGTGAGGAGACTTGCGGCATTCATAGGAAGGGATGTCGCAGATCCGAATGAATCTAAGAAAAACGCGGTGATGACCCGCTGTATCTGTGTGGTGATGTCAGTGTATATCGCCGGACAGACTGTTTTCATGCTCATCCAGAGGTACTATATGCAGGCGGCCATTCCGGCCGTAATCTTCCTGATCTATGCTCTGGCGCTCTATCTGACGTATTTCAGCCATTCCCTGATCGCGTATTACCTGACAATCCTGATGATTCTTGGCTGGTGCTTTGTCAGTACAGATCTGTATGGATGGAACACGGGGGCTCAGTACGCGTACAGCACCGTGCTGGTCTATATTTTTAATGGTTCCCATATCTCTGTGCGCAGAAAGGTGATGGATGCGCTCATCCTGCTTGTATGCGGTTTCCTGACATTTCTGATCGGGATGAACGGGAAGCCGGTTTATCTGATTTCCAGATACCAGACGGTTGTCCAGGAACTGATGAATATGACATCCACGCTGCTTTCCCTTGCGCTCATTACCTTGATCTTTTCCCAGGATACACTGGATGCCGAGCGGAAACTGATGGATTATAACCGGGAGATGACGCATCAGGCCGAGACGGATGCCCTGACCGGATTGATGAACCGCCGCGCGGGAGAGAAGTATTTTGAAATGATTCACCGCCGTTCCATAAGAGAGGGTTTCTTTGTGAATGTCGTGATGGGGGACATTGACTTTTTCAAGAAGATTAATGATACCTATGGACATGACGCGGGAGATCTTGTCCTGAAGGAGCTTGCCTTGCTGTTTCAGGAGTTTATGGATGGCAAGGGCGCGTCGATCAGATGGGGCGGCGAAGAATTCCTGTTTGTTCTGACCGGCATCAATGGAGATGTTGCCTTTCTCGAGATGGACAGGCTGCGCAAAATCATCGAAAACCATGAGATGAAAGCCGGAGAACAGGAGCTTCATGTCACCATGACGTTTGGCGTGGAGGAAGTGGGAACGGATCAGACCCTGCTGGATGTGCTGGAGACTGCGGACAGGAAACTGTATATGGGGAAGGCAAGAGGCAGGAATCAGGTTGTGATGTAGGGCTGTGAATAGTAACGACGCGCCGTTTTCCGGAGAAAAAAATCCTTGCTTTTTTCTCCGGGTTGTGGCATAGTAGTTGCGTACCGGAAAGAGGTACTTCAGGAGACGTAGCTCAGCTGGGAGAGCAACTGCTTGACGTGTAGTAGGTCACAGGTTCAAGTCCTGCCGTCTCCACGACAGAAGG
>CACXFW010000218.1 GCA_902767065.1 uncultured Lachnospiraceae bacterium
AGACAGTATTTCTCCCCCTTAAACATCAGTCCCGAGGTCGTTCTGATCCGGTCATTTCTGTTATTCATGCTCTTCCTCTCCTCGTCTGTATAGATTTCCTGTTAAACTCACTGACAAAATGACCTGCCGTTTCGTTAGTGAGCCTGAGCCTCCATCGCGTCCGACGCCGCCGCGTACAGCGCTGCGTATTTCCCTCCAAGTTTCATCAGCTGTTCATGGGTACCGGTCTCCGCCACATCACCGTCTTCCATGTACAGGATCAGATCGGCGCTGCGTATCGTAAACAGACGATGCGCAATTACGAAGCAGGTACGGCCCTTCATCAGCTGTTCCATGGCTTTTGTGATCACGTATTCCGTCCGGGCGTCCACCTGGGAGGTTGCCTCATCCAGAATCAGGATCCTCCGGTCCGCCAGAGCGGCCCGCGCGATCGAAAGGAGCTGGCGCTCTCCGGCGGAAAGAGCAGCCGACTCATCGCTTACGTGGGTATCGTATCCATCCGACAGCCTCCCGATAAAGCCGTCGCACCACGTCAGCCGGGCTGTCTCCCTGATCTGTCCGTCTGTGGCGTCCTTAAGGCCATAGCTGATATTGTCCCGAATCGTTCCGTCAAAGATCCAGCTGTCCTGAAGAACGATCCCGGCCGCCTCCCTCAGCGAACGCCGGTTCAGGGAGCGCACATCGACTCCGTCAATCCGGATCGCGCCGCCCTGTATCTCATAAAAACGCATCAGCAGGTTGACGAGCGTCGTCTTGCCGGCTCCGGTGGGACCGACAATTGCCACCGTCATGCCGGGACGGACAGAAAAGCTGACATCCCGCATAAGCGGATGGTTCTCCTCATAGGAGAACCGCACATGTTCAAACTCAATGGCGCCTTTCAGCCCCTTCACATCCAGCTGTGCTTTCTGGTCCTCGTTCTCTTCTTCGGTCTCGTCCAGCAGTTCGTAGATCCTCTCCGCGCAGGCCATCCCCTGCTGAATGGTATTGACGCCGGCTGAGATCGTGAGTACGGGCGAGATCAGCATATTGCCGAAGAGCAGGAACGCCTGAAATTCTCCGAGCGTAAGAGCGCCTTTGAGCACCAGGTATCCGCTCAGAATGCTGCACACAATGTAGCTGATATTATTCACCGCTGTGAGCGATACAGGGATCAGTCCCGTCAGGAACTGGGTTCCGCGGTTTGCTTTGTCAAAACCCTCCAGAAGTGTATCAAACTCCTTCAGCAGCGGCTCCTCGCATCCGTACGCCTTGACCACGGGATGGGAATCGCACGTGTCCGCCACCCTGGCGGAAAGGCTCCCCAGTGCGCGCGCACGGTCCTTTGCCATCTTCCTGGTCCGCTTCACCACAGTCGTGCTCATGAGCATGCCCAGCGGGAAGACGATCAGGTAAGCCAGGGATAAACGCCAGTCCGTCAGGAACATCAGTACGATCACCGTCACAAACAGTACGGTCTGTGAGACGATGTTTACCGAGGTCTGAAGCGCGCTTGACAGGGTCACCATATCGGCGGTCAGACGGCTCTGGATGTCGCCGGCAGGATGCATGTCCAGAAACGGCAGCGGCAGGCGGTTCATCTTCTGCACCGCTTTGTCCCTGAGACGCCTGATGCATCTGTCCGCCACCTTCAGCATCATCGCCCCTGTAATGGAATCCATGCCATATCCGACCAGCACCAGCACGCCAAGGAGGACGCACGAGGGCACCAGTGCCTGCCCGAAGGCGCCTTCTGCGCTGATCCGGTCAACCAGGGAGCCGGAAACCATCGGGACAAACGCAAGGCACAGCCGGGAGACCGTGATAAGCACGGCGGCCGCGACGACCTTTCGTCTTTCCGGGCCGATATCGCCGGCTACGCGCCTCAGAATGCTTCTGCCGGAACGGGAATGATGGCGCATGGCTGATCTCTCCTTTCTAACATGCAGGATCTGTTTTACTGACCGCTTCACCCGACTCAAGGCTGCACTGAATCCGGTACATGTCCGCATATTCGCTGCAGCCGGAGAGCAATTCTTCATGGGTTCCGATGGCGGCGATCCGTCCGTGGTTCATCACGATAATCTGATCAAAGTCCATAACCTGGGAGAATCTCTGGGCAACCATCACGACAGTTTTCCCTTTTAATGCCTCCATGGTGCCTTTCAGCGCAGTCCGGGCCGTCACCGCGTCGAGTGCGGCAAACGGGTCGTCCAGCAGATATACGGCAGAGTCCTTTGCCAGTCCCCGCGCCAGGGAAAGGCGTTTGCGCTGTCCGCCGGAAAGGTTCATTCCTCCCTGCGCCATCATGGTATCCAGACCGTTCTCCAGTTCGTCGGCTACTTCCGTAAAAACTGCCAGATCGCATGCCCGGCGTATCGCTTCCTCGCCGATCTCATCATGATAAGCGCTGATGTTCTCGCGCACGTTGTCCTGAAATACCATGGCCTTTTGCGGAACATAGGAGAATACGGACATCCTCGCACGCTTCTCCAGCTGCTCCAGGGGAACCCCACCCGCGCTGATCTCTCCTTCCTGAGGCCGGCACAGTCCGCACATCAGCATAAGAAGCGTGCTCTTTCCGCTGCCGGTAGCGCCGACGACGCCGGTGCGTGATCCGTTCGGAATCTCAAAAGAAAGATCCTCAAGCGTCTTTGTGTGTCCTTCATACCCGAAGGATACATGCGAAAAGGAGAGAACAGGATCCGCCGACAGGGAAAACCGCGCGGCCTTTCCTTCCCCGGACGGGTGGTCCGGAATCCCGGTTTCCCTGTAGTCCAGCAGTTCTCCGATCCTTGCCAGGCCTGTTCCCGCAGCCGGCACCATATTGAACACAATCGGCAGGACGCTCAGGGAAGGAATCAGGGAGTTCACATATTGAATCGTTAAAAGCAGGGTAGAGATCTTCATCAGCCCCTGGGCCGTTTTCCCGGCGCCGGTCAGATAGATAAACACCATGGAAAGGTTCATGATGGTCAGAATCGCCGGCGATACGAATTTCAGCGGATAGCTGGCAGCCACGTCCGTCCCGTAAACCTGCTCATTTGCCTCCCTGCCGCGGCTCTCCTCATAATCTTCGCGGCCGAAGGCGCGGATCGTGCGCACGCCCGTGATCTTCTCTTTTGTGATGAGATTCAGGCGGTCAAGGCTTAGCTGCAGGGCCGGAAACCGTTTCCTCGCTCTGTGTATCAGCACGAGCATCACTGCCATGGAGATGCCGACTGCCGCAACCTCTGCCGTAAACATCTGCCGGTCAACCAGAAACAGGGAGACGAGCATGAGGAGGATAATAACAGGCGCAAGAAGGCAGCTGCCCAGGACATAGCCCAGCAGGCGCTGGACGTTCTCCGTATCCGTAATGCAGCGCGTCAGAAGGGTGGCCGATCCAAACCTGGCCGTATCCTGCGGCGAGAAGCTCAGAATCTTCCTGTAGCAGTCGCGCATCATATCCTTCCGCATCCCGCAGGCGATCCGTCCGCCCATCCAGGCGATCACTGTCCCGCAGACTGCCACAAGCGCGGTGAAAACCAGCATGCGGAGTCCGCTGTGCATGATATGACTGACATTACCGGTCTGGATCCCCTGATCCACGATCGTTTTCATCTCCCGGGTCAGCCCGAAAAGCTGCACGCAGCCCTGCAGCACGATCAGAACGACAAGCGCGATGCACCAGGGTATATAAGCCCTGGCATAACGTAACAATAACTTGAACAATGCGGCTCTCCTTAACTGACGGCTAGTACACCGAATAATTAATTTCTGGTACATTCACGCAGGATGATTGCTCATACACAAGGCAGAGGAGGGAGTTGATGTGGGCA
>CACXFW010000219.1 GCA_902767065.1 uncultured Lachnospiraceae bacterium
CATGTATTTTATGATCTGTAACGCAGAGCGCCCTGTGTTTGGAAAAGGGGCCATGAATCGTTGCGGTACTTGTGATGATCCTGCTGCCGGACGGAGAAGATCCGCTGCCGCGGCAGAGCTTTGAAAGGAGTCTGCAGATGAGCATCAGAATCGGGATCCTTGGTTACGGAAACCTTGGAAAAGGAGTAGAAAAGGCAGTCAACGCAAATGAAGACCAGGAGCTTACGGCGATCTTTACCCGCAGAGATCCGCTCAGCATAAAGCCTGTATCCGGAAGAGCGAAGGTTTTCCACGTTGACCGGCTTCCTGAGATGGAGGACCGGATTGACTGTCTGGTGATCTGCGGAGGAAGCGCAACGGATCTTCCGAAGCAGACGCCGAAGTATGCGTCTTCTTTCAATGTTGTAGACAGTTTTGATACGCATGCCAATATCCCCTCACATTTTGCGGCAGTCAATGAAGCTGCCCTTTCCGGCGGGAAGATCGGCGTCATTTCCTGCGGGTGGGATCCCGGAATGTTCTCCCTGAACAGACTTTACGCGCACTCGATTCTTCCGGACGGCCGTGATTACACCTTCTGGGGAAGAGGCGTGTCGCAGGGGCATTCGGACGCGATCCGCCGGATTGAAGGCGTGAAGGACGCACGTCAGTATACCGTACCGGTCCAGAAGGCGATCGAAGCGGTCCGCGCGGGGGAAGATCCGGAGCTTACGACCCGCGGCAAGCACACCCGTGAGTGCTATGTCGTTGCTCAGGAAGGGGCGGATCTTGCAAGGATCGAGAAAGAGATCAAGGAGATGCCGAATTATTTCGCGGATTATGACACGACCGTAACCTTCATTTCCGAAGAAGAGATGAAGGAAAAGCACAGCGAGCTTCCTCACGGCGGAGCCGTCCTTTATTCCGGCCATACCGGTGACAGGAAGCATGTGATTGAATACAGCCTGAAGCTGGATTCCAACCCGGAATTTACCGGAAGCGTCCTTGCGGCGGTTGCCAGGGCAGCATACCGGATGAACCGGGAAGGACAAAAGGGCGCAAGAACAATGTTTGATATCGCGCCGAAGTACCTCAGTCCACTGACAGATGAGTATCTGCGGGCGCATTTCCTGTAAGCCTCATGTGCTTGTGCCACAGGAAGGAATGCTGATCCCGGTGCCTGGCTTTTGGGCGGATCAGATTCTCTTTGGGGCGCGCGGACATGACTGTAATGATGATTGCGCCATTCACAGATTCTGTGGATGGCGTCTGTCAATTCTGGGCGCTGAAAAGAGGTGCCCTTCCCACGCGGTTTTTGCGATGTCCTGACAGATGTTCAAATCGGAGAGATCATACAATGGAACAGTATCAGATGAAGAAGCTCCTGGAATCGGTCCGGGACGGTGTCCTCAGCCCGGATGAGGCACTGCTCAGGATCCGTGAGGCTCCCTATACGGATCTGGGGTATGCAAGGATTGATAATCACAGGCAGATCCGCCAGGGATTTGCCGAGGTGATCTATGGAGAAGGAAAGACGAGCGAACAGATCCTCGGAATCGTCCGGAACATGTATGACGGCGGAGTCAAAACCATCCTGGTCACCAGGCTTTCGGAAGAGAAGGCGCATTTTCTCGGAAATGCTCTCAGGCCGGATTGCGGACGTCTTCCGGTTCCGTTTCAGTATGAACGGATCGCCCGGATCGGGATCGTGGGCCATCAGCCGGAGCCTTCCGGCAGGGGAACCATCGTTGTCGCGTCGGGCGGAACTTCCGACCTGCCGGTCAGCGAGGAGGCAGCCGTCACGGCTAAGGCCCTGGGAAACAGTGTCGTCCGGCTGGTGGATGTCGGCGTTTCCGGGCTTCACAGGCTGTTATCCCATCTGGATGACATCATGAGCGCAACGGTCATCATCGCTGTGGCAGGGATGGAAGGAGCCCTGGCCAGCGTAATCGCCGGACTGGCAGACTGTCCCGTGATCGCGGTTCCGACTTCGGTCGGGTACGGAGCGAATTTCGGCGGCCTGAGCGCCCTTTTGTCCATGCTCAATTCCTGTGCGAGCGGCGTGTCGGTTGTCAATATCGATAATGGTTTCGGCGCAGGATACCAGGCGGCTATGATCAACCGGCCAGGACGGGACGAAGCGGCGGTGAAAACAGATCTGGAAAACATCAATAATGAGCAGCTGTGAAAAGAAGGAATGAAGTACATCAATATAAAACGTAACTATTCAGCACCCCCATTGCTCAGAACACTTCGTGTTCTTCGCTGTGGGCGGACAGAGCGGTTTCACCGCTTGTCCGC
>CACXFW010000220.1 GCA_902767065.1 uncultured Lachnospiraceae bacterium
AACGGCGAAGTGTGGTATGGGATCAAGACAACTTATAAGAAGGCAATCAGGAGCATAACTCCCGAGCTTTCTTCCGTGAAGGCAACCCAAAAGGGTGATATTTCAGTTATCAAAGAGAAGATCAAAAACAAGGACCTCTGGAAGCACATCAAGAATATAGAGATCCAATATACTACGGACGAGAACTTTAAGAATGATGTCAAAACCAAGGTAATCAGCAAGAATACGGCGATCAACAAAACGAAATTGAAAGCCAGGGTACAGGAACTCAAAAAAGGCACGACATACTATTTCCGCATACGCTACACAAATGGAGATAATGTCAGGACTGAATGGAGTAATGTAAAGAAATTCAAGGTGAAGAAATAACGGTTCTGAAAATGTCTGGCCGTAAGAAGAGCGAAACAACTCCGGCGCCCGGATCGATGACAGATCCTCGATTCACAAAGAACGGAGGAGGAAAATGATTGAAACAGGCTGGATATCGACTCTGCCGCCGCTCATCGCCATTGCACTGGCGCTGATTACCAAAGAAGTGTACTCAGCTTTGTTCCTTGGTTTATTGTCCGGAATGATCATTTATGTTGTTTCCGCCAAGGAACCGTTTGTAGCCATCTTCTCACATCTGTTTGATATGATGGCCGCAAAGATCGCGGATAATTCATACATGATCATCTTCCTGGCGTTGCTTTGGGCGGTGATTACGCTGATCGGCAGATCCGGCGGTATGGCGGCTTACGGGAGATGGGCGGAGCGAAAGCTGACAAGCAGACGAGCCACCCGGCTGGCGACCGCTCTGCTGGGCGTGCTGATCTTCATTGATGACGGATTCAACTGTCTGACCATAGGTACGGTTATGCGGCCTGTTTATGACAGACAGCGCATCTCAAGGGAAAAGCTGGCGTATATTATTGACGCTACAGCGGCTCCCATCTGCATCATCGCGCCGGTTTCATCCTGGGCGGTGGCGGTGGCTTCAGAGGTCAGCGAGGCCGACAGTTTCCATGTATTCCTGTCCACGATCCCCTATAATCTGTATGCTCTTCTGACGATCCTGATGGTGGTGTTCGTCTGCGCCAGCGGTCTGGATTTCGGCAAGATGAAAAAAGCGGAGCAGCGTGCCCTGCAGGAAGGCAGCGAAGAAGCGGAAGAGGAGACTGGCAGGGAGCAGGAGCAGGGAAAAGGCAGGGTGATAGATCTTGTCGCTCCGATTCTGGTGGTGGTCGTATGCGCTGTCCTGGGAATGGCTTATGTGGGCGGCTTTTTCAACGGGGTGCCTTTTTCTGAGGCAATCGGTGAAAACCCCACAGCCGGTCTGTCGCTGGGCGCGTTCGCCGGACTGGTGGCAGCCTTCGTCCTGTATATCCCCCGAAGGATCATTGGGGTCAGAGAATTCGTGGAATCCATCGTCAGCGGTATCAGCAGCATTGTACCGCCGATGCTCATCCTGATCCTGTCCTGGAGTCTGGGCGGTGTGTGCAGAGAGATGATCGGTACGGGACAGTTCATTTCCGGGTTTGTGTCCTCAGCCAATCTGCCGCTTCAGCTTCTGCCTTTCCTGGTGTTCGTGATCGCGGCGTTCATGTCTTTTTCCATGGGCACGTCCTGGGGCACCTTTGGCATGCTGATTCCTATCGTCACGATGATCTGTTCGGCAGCCGGCGGCAGTGATGTCCTGATTCCGGCACTTGGTGCGACACTGGCCGGAGCCGTGTACGGCGATCACTGCTCCCCGATCTCCGATACCACGATCCTCGCTTCCACCGGTGCACAGTGTCCGCACATCCGGCATGTAGAAACGCAGATTCCCTACGCCACGCTGGTTGCGGTGGTTTGCGCCGTTGGATATCTGATTATCGGCTTTACCCATATGCCGTGGATCGGATTGGGGACCGGTTCGGTACTGCTGACAGGATCGCTGCTGATTCTGAACAGAAAATCGTGATCCCATAGCTCTTCTGCTATGGTTTGGTTGACTTTATTACAGCAAATGACAGGGGCCTGTTTTTTTACGGGCTCAATTATCCTGGAATTTTGCGGTTTTCCAGGTGCGTTCAGCAGGCGAAGTATGAGTTGGAAACAGGACCTTATTTCTGTACAGGTCCTGGTTCCGGGCGAAGGGAAAATGGGAATGATGTATCTGAATGGGACAAGAACTGTAAAAAGAGTGATAAGAACCACTGTCATTATGCTGACTGTGTTTCTGATGCCGGTATTCGCTGACACTGACGATTCCGTACCTGTCTCTTCAGGCCTTGCAATTATGCATGAGGAGGAATTCGGAGGAGTCTACCTTGGTCTTACGATCGAAGAATTCAATTCACTCGGCTATGCCTATGGCGACAGTGTCACGATCCGTTTCTCAAACGGATACGAATTGCCGGGGATTCCCTATTACAACGGCTTCTATGCACAGAATGGGGATGCACTTCTCGTTGCTTATCCAGGA
>CACXFW010000221.1 GCA_902767065.1 uncultured Lachnospiraceae bacterium
CGGACAAGCGGTGAAACCGCTCTGTCCGCCCACAGCGAAGAACACGAAGTGTTCTGAGCAATGGGGGTGCTGAATAGTTACCTTTATCTTTTCTTTCTCCAGGCGGATGCCAGGACCAGGCAGATTCCCATAAAGAGTGTCAGCGCAAGCATCGCCGAGGCGCAGACCGCCATCTTGTTGATGCCGGACATTGACTGTACAAAGGGCGTGATCACCGCTTCGCTCCCCAGATAGAATGCAGGAAGCAGGCCTGTCAGCGCAGTCTGCGCCTCATCGTCGAAGCGCTCGTCCTCCGTCTGAATCAGATTCGGGAAAATCATTCCCCCGCCGCACCCTGCGGCGAATCGAAGAAGGAACCAGACGGTGCCGTTTCCATGGCCTGTCCAGGCAGCAATCATGCACGGAACGATTCCCGTAAGAGGAAGGATGCTTCCGATCCCCCACGCCCGCTTTGGCTTCTTCCTGAAAAAATGAGCTGCCACGCGTCCTGCGGCCATTCCTCCGCATACCGTCAGAATGCATTTCGTCAGATCAAAAGACAGATTCCCGTCAGATACCTGCGCGCTGAAGGTCAGGTGAATTGCAGACTGAAGCAGCATCCCGCAGCACAAAGCCGCGCCATACAGAAACATCAGCCGCACCAGAAAAGCATTCCTGGAACGCTCATCCACCTCTCCCCTCTCCCGGATCAGGACCTCCCTGCGCCGCTGCCTCTCGATTCCCGCTTCCTTCCGGCGGTTTCTCAGAATCCCGGCAACGTCTCTGACCAGGATCCTTCTCAGGAGGAAAATGATCATGCACAGAATGATCTGAAAGATCGCAAGCCCCTGGCAGGCCGTACGCCAGCTCCTTCCCGGAGCAAGGAGATACGAAACGATGGCAGTGCCGGAAAAGGTGCCCAGGGCGCTCACCACAAACAAGAGGCTGGTCATCCGGGAATAGGTCGCTCTGATCAGGTAACAGATGAGGGTAAAGCACAGCCCCAGCGAAAACCCCAGAGCCGTGATCCATACCCCAAGGTTCCAGAACTCCCGGGACATGGAAAACCCGATCAAAGACATCGCTTCGAGCGCGATCGCGCCGACAATGAGATCCCGGGCAAGAACATATCTCCGGATCTTATCCGAAAAGATCGCCGCCGCGACCGCCCCTGCCCCTCCCAGAAGCTTCAGGAGCGCAATATAAGGAATCTCCACGGACAGGTCGCTGCAGATCATTTCCCAGAGCACCCCCAGAATCTGAGCAGGAAGCGCCCCGGCAAACAGCGCAAGCGTTATGGAAACATAGAAAGCTATCGCCATATCAGTCCCTATCTGGCCGCCTCAGGCAGCATGCTGCCGCTCTCCCCCGCGCGGATCCGGTCGGCAATCTCTTTGATCCGCTGGAGCCTGTGATTCATCCCGCTTCTTCCAACGGGAGGATCCGAAGCTTCTGCCAGTTCCGTCAGGCTTTTATCCGGATTCTCAAGTCTCAGAAGCGCTGCTGATCCCAGATTCGGCGGCAGACTCCGGATTCCGATCGTACGCTCAATCAGCTCAATATCCTCCAGCTGCCTGAGCGACGCGATCCCGGTCTTTTTCAGGTTCGCCGCCTCGAAATTCACCTGCCGGTTGATATTTCCGGCAATGTCTCTCAATATCCTCGCGTTTTCCAGCTTCATCAGGCTGCCGGTGGCGCCGATCGCACCGAGAAAATCCGAGATTTGTTCCCCTTCCTTCAGGTAGACCACCGTCTTTGCCTTGCGTTTTGTCGCCCTCGCGCTGAAGCCGATGGAGGACATCAGCTTCAGAACCTGCCCTGCATCTTCCTCCGAGAGCGGTGCGATCTCCAGATGATAGCTCTTGGCAGGATCGCTGACCGACCCGGCCGCGAGGAACATGCCCTTCAGGAAGGCTTTCCTGCAGCAGGTTTTCTGCAGAAGGATCGAAGAAACCTTCTCCGCGCGCACCAGTTCCCTGGCATCCTGATCGCCACAAAGCTCAGGCGCGATCCGGTCATAGAGCTTAATCATCTCCAGAAATGTCCGGACCTTTTTCTCTCCATGGATCACGACGCTGATCCTGCTGCCGCTTCCCTCATTCCGGACAGGATCAAAGCCTGCTCTCCTGAGCTCATTTTCAAACGCGCGGACCAGGGCTTCGTTCTCAGTCCGGATTCCTGCCATGTCCTTCGTCAGCACCGGACATTGATGGAACATGGCGGCGATCAGCGCAATCCTGCAGTGCCGCGCCTGGCTTGCCTGTATCGCAAGTTCTTCCTTCACACCGGATGAAAAAGACATCTCTCCTCCTACTGTCTCGCAATATCCCTGTGGAGCACCTTGACCGGCCACGCTCCCCTGGCAAAATGATCTCCAAGCCGGTTCGCCATTGTAACAGACCGGTGCTTTCCGCCGGTACACCCCACACAGATCATCAGCTGCCGTTTCCCCTCAGCGCTGTACTTTGGAAGAAGAAATTCCAGAAGGTCCGTGATCTTTGAAAGGAACGCTTCCGCGTCACTGCCCTGGCAGACATACTGCTGCACCTCAGGGTCATTTCCGGTTTTGTGTTTCAGCTCATCCACATAGAAGGGGTTCGGAAGGAACCGGACGTCGAAGACAAGGTCCGCGTCCGCCGGAATTCCGTATTTGTAACCGAAGGAAAGCACCGAAAGGAACAGTCTTCCCTCCTCAGCGTTCCCGGAAAACCGGCGGGACATCTCTTCCATGAGCTGCCTGGTCAGAAGGTCACTCGTATCGATGACATAATCCGCCACATCCCTGAGCGGCATCAGATAGCTGCGCTCCGCGGCGATCCCGTCCTCAATTCTTTTCCCTTGAGACAGGGGATGGAGCCTCCGGGTCGCCTTGTACCTGCGCACCAGCTGCTCCTGCCTGCAGTCCAGAAACAAAATCTCATGAGGATACGCATTCAGAATCTCAAGAAACCGGTCTATGCTCCCGCCGCCCTTATACAGGCTTCTCACATCGAGGCCCAGCGCTACCTTGCTGTATTCCTGCGCCGGATTCGCGGCAAGCTCGGCAAACTTTCCGATCAGCTCAAGCGGAAGATTGTCGACACAGAAGTATCCCATATCCTCCAGCATCTTCAGGGCCTGTGTCTTTCCGGAGCCGGACATTCCCGTCACGATCACAAATCTCATAGCGGATCATCCTCTTCAAATCCAAGCATCCGTATCTCCGCCTCCAGCATCACGCCTGAGTTTTCAAATACCGTCTTCTTAACGCTCCGGATCAGGCTCAGCACATCCTGTGCCGTTGCCCCTCCTGTATTGACGATAAATCCGCAATGCTTTTCCGATACCATCGCGCCGCCCATCCTGAACCCGCGAAGTCCTGCCTCATCAATCAGCGCCCCCGCGAAGTATCCCTGAGGCCTTTTAAAGGCAGATCCCGCGCTTGGGTATTCCAGCGGCTGCTTCTCCTGGCGCCTCTGTCTGTACTCATTCATGAGGGACGAGATCTGTTCCCGGTCGCCTTCCTGAAGCTCAAGTACGGC
>CACXFW010000222.1 GCA_902767065.1 uncultured Lachnospiraceae bacterium
CAGGTGCGTAGCACCTCTGACTGCCCACAATGAGGAACGAGAAGCGTTCCGAGTAAGTGGGTGCTGAATAGTTACCATTGTTTTAACTGGTTGATGAGAAAGCATTGCTGAACGGTTAAGACTCGGATCAGAGCTGCGAAGCGATCTGCAAAGCAGGAAAGGGGGAGCTGGCAAATGATCTTGATAATGCAGTTACTCTCTTTACCCGTCCGCGTCGTTTTGGAAAGACACTTGCCCTCAGCATGATGGAGAGTTTTTTTGATATCAGGCGGGACAGCCGGTCCGTGTTTTCAGGCCTCGATATCATGAAGCATGAGGAATTTTGCAAAGCGTGGATGAATCAGTATCCTGTACTGTCTGTGACCTTTAAGGACGTGGAAGGATCGTCATTCTCAAGTGCATACGGAATGCTGAAAAATGAGCTGGCTGATGTGTGTAAGAAATATCCGACCTGCTGTGGCAGACGATCAGCTACATGGATTATCATGAGGACTATTATCATGCTTTTCTTGCCGGTATTTTCGTCGGAAGGGGCTATGAGGTAATCAGCAATAAGGAGAGGGGCCTTGGCAGACCTGATATTCTGTTGCTGGATCGTGATCACAGGCGGGCTTTGATTATTGAGGCGAAGAAGTCAGATAGTGCTGACCGGATGAATCAGGACTGTGACGAAGCGTTAAAGCAGATTGTGGATCGAGAGTATGCCAGGGGATTGGATGATTGGACAGTCCTAAGTTATGGGATTGCATTTTATCAGAAAAATGCCCTGGTAAAGAAACTGTAGAATAGCCGGATAACGTTTGATGATTCAAGTCCGGAGCACGAACGGTGGGCAGGATTGTGGAAAGGAGTATTATATGGCACATTACAGAGCGGAACTGACGGGTGTTTTCGGGGATCCGGTGGACGATAACCCGACGATGATTCTGGAGGAGGCGGGGTACAATGCGCTTGACCTGAATTACAGATATCTGACAATCAAGGTGCTGCCGGAGGACCTTGAAACCGCAATGGGAGCGGTGCGGGCGATGCATTTCAGGGGGATTAATCTGACGATGCCGCATAAGATCAAGGTGATTCCGATGCTGGATGAGCTGACGGAGGCTGCGAGGATTATCGGTGCGGTAAATACCGTGATCAATGATGACGGAAGGCTGACCGGCGAAAATACGGATGGAAAGGGTTTCACGCGCTCTTTGATGCGTGAGGGAATTGATCTTCAAGGAAAGAAGATCATGATTCTTGGTGCCGGCGGAGCGGCGAGAGCGATCGCGGTGGAGTGTGCGCTGTCCGGTGCGCGGGAGATTCTGATTGCGAACCGGACAGAGAGCTCAGGCAGGGAACTGAGCGAGCTGGTGCGGACTAAGACAAAGGCAGCGTCGGAGTATATTCCATGGGCCGGGACGGCGGCATACGGCGCGAATAAGGCCGGGGAGAGTGCATTAAGGATTCCGGCGGATACAGATATCCTGATCAACGCGACGCCGGTTGGATTTACACCGAATCAGGATCAGATGCCGGATATTGATTATGATACGATCTGCGAGGGAATGATTGTTTCGGATGTAGTGTTTGATCCTGCTGAGACGAAGTTCCTGAAAGAGGCAGCAAAACGTGGAGCGAAGACATTTACCGGAATCGGGATGCTTGTGCAGCAGGGTGCGCTGAACTTTACGCTGTGGACAGGTGAGGATGCGCCGGTGGATGTAATGTATGAAGCCCTGGAGAAAGAGCTGGCGCAAAACCGGGCCTGACAAGAGTGGCAGGCATGGTGTCTGCCTTGGGTCTGGCCGGGGTGTGACCTGTAACTTTGAGACGGTAATGCAGGGAAAGATAACAGGGAATATTTGCCCTCACGGCTTAATCTGATGTATAATTGCGGAAGAATGAGCAGGCAGCTGACGGCTGACAGGCATCATGTATTGTATGAGAGGTTTGAGAAAGAGGGGCAGGACTATGAGGAAGAGAAAAATGACCACGCGCAGGAATATGGCAGCTGTTCTGTCTTTATCTCTTCTCATTGCAGGATCCGCCAGCATCCCTGCATGGGCCGGCGTGTTAGATGATGTGGGGGAAACGCTGAGGGGAGTCGGAGAGAAGATTGGAGAGTTCTCGGATCAGATCGGCGTTGGGCCGGTTCTGAGAGACGGGTACAATGCGGTTTCGGATTTTATTTTTACTTATGAGACCCAGCCCGATGATCATGAGATGGAGAATCTTGCCCGCTCCTGGGCTGTGACTGCCTGGCTGGCTGATGAAGACAGGGAAGAGACCAATACGTATTACTTTGACAATGATACTCTTACCATGATGGAGGATCTTACCCGGATCAAAGGGGGCTACAATCTCTCGAAGACGCCGGAAGGTTCATACCTGAACGGAAAGCATACCGGTATCCTTAAGGCTGTCGTCAATGATGCGACCAACTACACGGTTGAGTGGGCGAATTATGATGATGAGGTTAACCTTTACATGCTTCAGAAGCTGAAGTCGAAGAACGGATCTTCCAGGACGGAGGCTGAAACGGACAATGAGGAAGCAGCAGCTTCCGGCGCTGCTTCTGCGGATGTTGCTAATGAAAATGGAGAAGCGGCTGCGGCCGACATTGCGGCAGGAAGTGCAGATACGGCTGCAGCGGCGGCAGATGCTGCGGCAGGCGCAGATATGGCTGAAGTTTCGGCGGATTCGGCAGTTGGAGGTACAGATACGGCCGTGACGGATGCGGCTGCAGGGAATCCGGATGCGGCCGTGACAGATGCATCGGCAGGAAGCACGGCTGCTGTGGCTGCGGTTGCGGGAGGAACGACGAGTAACGCGACAGCGCTTGCCGGAGGAACGGCAGACAATGTGACGGCAGTTACGGGAGGAACGGCGGACAATGTGACGGCGGTTGCGGGAGGACCGGCGACGAACAACGTGACGGCGGTTGCGGGAGGACCGGCGACGAACAATGTGACGGCGGTTGCGGGAGAACCAACGACGAACAATGTGACGGCAGTCGCGGGAGGACCGACGGCGAATAACGTTACGGCAGTCGCGGGAGGACCGGCGACGAACAACGTGACGGCAGTCGCGGGTGGATCGGCGACGAACAACGTGACGGCAGTTGCGGG
>CACXFW010000223.1 GCA_902767065.1 uncultured Lachnospiraceae bacterium
AAAAAAGAATCCCGGTCATTCTGATGATGACCGGGACTTTTACAATACTCCCCGGAATCACGTTGATTCACGCAGAGTCAGGAGGATCAGTTTGTCCGGATATAATCAGATCTGCGTCCCAGAGTGATGGTCAGATCCTGCTCCTGCATCTCCCCGTTCTCATCTGCCGACTGAACCGTTACGGTCACATCTTCCCCTGCCGCATAGTAAGGAAGCATCTCCTGAAGATCCGCCATCGTCGTGATCTTCATCCCATCGAACCCGGTCAGGATCATCCCTTTTGTCAGACCGGCTTCTTCCGCAGGAGAATCCTGGCTGACTTCACTCAGATATATACCGATCGGAAGGCCGTAAAGCTGTGATACGCTTGCATCAACGGTCTCACCCGTGATTCCCAGATAAGCTGCATCTTCCTCAGACACCTTCTCGCGCTCTGTCCGGTTCATCAGATTCTGGATAATCGGAAGCGCCTTTGCTGTCGGAATCGCGTATCCCATTCCTTCAACACCGTTCGCACTTGCTTTGACAGAATTGATTCCGATCACTTCCCCCTTCATGTTCAGAAGCGCACCACCGGAATTGCCCGCATTGATCGCGGCATCCGTCTGGATCAGTTCCTCGTATTCAGAAATTCCGAATGTATCACGTACGCTCACCTCACGTCCCAGAGCGGATACGATTCCGGTTGTGACAGACTGACCATAACCAAGTGCATTGCCGATCGCAACAACCTGTTCTCCGACCCGCATACCCTCGGAATCGGCTGCATTTGCAATCCTGATCCGGTTCAGCGTATCCTCATCAATATCGGAAAGCTTCACGGAAACAACCGCAAGGTCATTGTTCTCGTCTGTTCCCTTTACCGTTCCTTCCACGGATGCTTCGTTGATAAATGTCACAGCCAGCTTGTTTGCCCCGTCCACAACGTGATTATTGGAAACAATCAGAAGCTCATCGTCTTTCTCCCCCATGATCACACCGGTTCCGGCCGACCGGCTCTCATACTGCATTCTTCCGCCGCGAAACCAGTCCTGCACCTCCTGAACAGAGGTATTCGTGATGGATACCATCGCCGGCATGACACGCTCTGCGATATCCGCCAAAGTATCTCCATTCGCAATATCCGACAGATCACATTTTTCGATCTTTCCTTTCGGAAGGGCAGCTGCAACCTCTGTAATGCTCTGCGCCTCATTCCCGCCCGCCGGTTCTGTATCCGCTTTCGCTTCTTCTCCGGCCGCTTCTCCATTCTCATTCACTTCACTGTCCGGAATGGTTTCGCCGGATTCCCTTCCTTCTGAAAGCTGCAGCTGTGCATCTTCCTGCGCTGCTGAGAATGTTGCGATTCCGCCTGCGGCCGCTCCGATCGTAATGGCTGCCATCATCCCCGCGATAATCGATTTCTTCATGATATCTGAACCTCCTTCAGTCATTCATCTTCAACTGCATTTATCATAGCAATGTATCTTCCCTGAAAACTGAGTTCATCATACGGATGATTTTCGACCGAATTATGACTGAAATATGGATAATGTGTGACGGTCATTATCGCTTTATACGAACCAAAACCCGGAAAGCTGAATCGTTTCAGCATTTCCGGGTTTTGTAACAGATCCATCCGGTGCAGACGCGTCAATCGCGCGGCACTCATAAGAAATGGATGACGATCTGCAGGTCAGCTCTCCTGCCCTGTATAATCTCCGAATATTCTGGATTCTACTGCAGAGACTGAGCAGCTTTCTCCGTTCATCGATATTTGTGCATGGAGAGGATTCTCCTCGATCATTTCATATGAGAATGAACAGGTTCTGCCATCTTCGTCTGATGCTGTGCCTGAAAGCACACCGTCTCCACTCTGTGTGATATCAAGAGAGAATTCCGTTTCATACAGGGTGTCATCCTCAGATGTATAAAAACCGAAGATCAGTTTCGTACAGTCAAGCGAGATTCCGAAGGTATACGCGTCGCCTTCTTCCGACAGTCCCACATACCAGGCATAACGATTGATATATCTTGCTATGACAGGATCACCTTTCGCAAGAATGATCTCCGTATCCTCTCCAGGAACGGTAACAGTATTCCGGCACAAGGATTCCTGCACCGCATTCCATGTCTGCTGCGCGCCGTCCATGTCAGTAACCGTAAGATTCCCGTCAGTGTCGACAGCATACGTTCCGCTCACCACCGTAACGGAACCGTCCTGCTCTGTTTTTGCTATGCTCGCGGTCTCTGTATAGGTATCCATAACAAAAGTGTATGCCGCCGAGTCCTTATATCCCTGCCAGATATGCATGGACGATTCTACCGTTTCCTGCGCAGCGGCATTCACAGCCATTCCAATGACAGCTGTAACGGCCCCGGCTGCCGCAGCTATTTTTCTGAGCATAATTTCACCCCTTCATGATCATTCTTCCCGGACTTCAGGCTTCGCTCCCCGGTCCCTGCGGTGCCATGCCGCCGTCCTGCGGTCCCTGGCCGTTTCCGTCCTGCGGTGCCTTGCCGTTTCCGCCCTCCGGCGCTTCGAACTGCGGTGCCTGGTTGTTACCATCCTGCCGCGCCTGGCCGTTATCCTCCTTCGGCACCTGGCCATTTCCACCCTCCGGTGCTTCGAACTGCGGCGCCTGGCCGTTTCCGCCCTCCGGCGCCTCGAACTGCGGCGCCTGGTTGTTACCATCCTGCGGCGCCTGACCGTTGTCATCCTTCGGTGCCTGACCGTTTCCGCCCTCCGGCGCTTCGAACTGCGGCGCCTGGTTGTTGCCATCCTGCCGCGCCTGACCGTTGTCATCCTTCAGCGCCTGGTCGTTTCCACCCTCCGGCGCTTCGAACTGCGGCGCCTGACCATTTCCATCCTGCGTCGCCTGGCCGTTTCCATCCTGCGGTTTCTGGCCGTTTCCATCCTGCGGTTTCTGGCCGTTTTCATCCTGCGGTTCCTGGCCGTCAGCCGGATCATTCTCCGCATCAAACGGATCGTTCTCCATAGTCCCCCACGGATCTCTCCTGTCCTTTACAGCATTCTCGGAATCCGGCTTTGTATCGGGTTTATCCTTCGGCTTAAAGAATCGGGAAACCGCCTTTGCTCCAGACGCACCGTTCTCATTCGGAATCTGCAGTTCCGGTGACTGTCCATCCTGAGCCTGTCCATCCGGTAACTGTCCATCTGGTAACTGTCCATCTGGTGACTGCCCATTCGGTGACTGCCCGGCAGGAGCTTTCTGATCCTTTCGATCCGTTCCTTCCGCCTGACCCCGTTCCGTTCCGTCAGGAGATGTATGCGGCTGCATCGCGCGGTCTCTCATCCGAAATGCGGGAGGCATGGGTCTGCGTTGATCTTCCCCCGGCTTCCCTGTGTCAGAAGGATCCGTGTTCGCGGAAGAATTCGTTTCCTCTTTGGATTCACCGTTTTCAGAAGGATCCGTTTTTTCTGAGGAATCGGTGTTTTTCGATGTATCCACACTTTCCTCCGTCTGCGAAGTACTCTTTTGTGTTGATGATTCCTCTGCCCCTGCTGTCATTGCTCCCATCGATAAAAACATGCTGCCGGAAAGGATTCCCGCGAGAATCAGATTTCTTTTCTTCATAAATAAAACCTCCTTTATATCATCCTTGTCGTGAGACTCTTCCATCTTCCCGGAAGGTTCTCTGCTTCCTGACACTGACAATATAACGGAGGTTGATTAGCCGGACGTTAGGTCTGTATTAGCTGAACATTAAATTGGACTATGCTATTCATGATGTTTTATTCATGATTGATTTTATCTTTTCCTTCCCTTTTGAAGATCCACCTGAAACTCGATCACCTGATCGGAATGAAACACTGCCCTTGCGTCTCCACCGCCCTGCTGCGCAATGGCACGTACGACTGCCAATCCGATTCCTGAGCCTCCGGTCTGCCTGCTTCGGGAGGTATCTGCCCGGTAAAAACGGTCAAAAAGCTGATCCGGATCCACCTCCGGAAGGGAATCACAGTTATTTTTCAAAGAGATCCTTACTGCCCTGCGGTCACTGCGAAGCTTTACGCGCAGAAAACCATTCTCTCTCCCGTACTTCACGGCATTGTCCAGCAGAAGCTCCAGCATCTGCTGATACTGTTCCCTGGAAAAATACAGTTTTACCTCAGGTTCGATATCAGTTTCTATATGGATACCGCGCAAAGACGCACTCTCACGGAAGATGCACACCGTTTCCTCCAGAACCCTGGACGCATCGAACACGGTTGATGTAAATGCCACTGTTTCGGTTTCTTCCATTTTCGCCAATGCAAGCATCTGCTTCGTAAGATCAGACAGACGCAGTGCCTGTGCGCGGATGTTGTCAAGCCACTTCGTTTTACCCCCATGAAGCTCCTGGACATCCACATTGGACACAATTACTGCGAGCGGGGTCTTGAGTTCATGTCCCGCATCCGTAATAAACTGCCGCTGTTTTTCGATACTCTCTGCCACCGGAGCAATCGCCTTCCTTGACAGGAAGATCACCAGCAGCAGGATCAAAAGCCATAGTACGGTGCCCAGAACTGCTGTGATCAGAATGATCCTGATGATGGATGCTGTCTCCTGGCTGATATCCAGAAATGCATAAGACACCGATCCATCCGCCTGCTGCCGGGCATAGTACAGGTATCCCTCCACATTTCCTCTCTCCCGAAGAGGACCGGACGGCGCAGCTTCCATCCCCGTCACCGGGTTCGGACCAAAGTCATTTTCCGTGCGCAGATCCGGCCGCACCGCCTTTTCCGTTTCTGTCTCCCCGGATACTTCCGGAGAAAAAGGCACAGCCGCCGCATTGATCAGTCTGATCATCTCCTCAAACCCGACGTCAGCGTCATGCGTCAGGTCATAGAATTCGACTGCTCCGGACGGGGCGATACGGGCCACAAAATACTTTCCCGATTCCGGAGCAGGCTTTTCACCGCCTTCCGAACCGGATGGAGGCTCCAGGGGATCTTTCCCGGATCCTTCCGCCAGCGTGCCCTCAGGCGCTTTCTCCGGTGTGCCCTCAGGC
>CACXFW010000224.1 GCA_902767065.1 uncultured Lachnospiraceae bacterium
ACTGATCACGAGATTCGAAGGCACTGTCACGGATGTCGATGACTGGGGCAAGAAGAGACTTGCCTATGAGATAGAGAAGATGCATGAGGCATTCTACTATTTCATCCACTTCGAGTCCGAGCCGGCTACCCCCGCCCAGATCGAGGGCAGACTTCGTATCATGGACGGAGTAATCCGGTATTTATGCGTAAGACAGGACGCGTAAATAAGGAGATATCATTATGAATAAAGTCATCTTGATGGGTCGTCTGACACGTGATCCGGACGTGAGATATTCCGCCGGAACAGGTGATCAGCAGCAGGCTTACGCCAGATACACACTGGCGGTTGACCGCAGGGTCCGCCGCGATAACAATGATCCGAACGCGCAGACAGCAGACTTTATCAGCTGTGTCGCATTTGGCAGAAGCGCCCAGTTTGCGGAGCAGTATCTTCGCAAGGGTACGAAGATTGCGGTTACCGGAAGGATCCAGACAGGGAAGTACACGAACAGAGAGGGACAGACGGTCTACACGACGGATGTTGTGGTAGAGGACCAGGAGTTCGCAGAGAGCAAGGCTTCCGCAGACAGGTATAACGCCGGTTCGCAGAATGGCTCTTATGCCGGTTCGCAGAATTATTCCTACGCCGGCCAGATGGACAGTTCCTATTCTGATTCGCAGGCATCTTCCAACCCGGCTTCAGCACCGGCTCCTGCTCAGGCGGCGCCCGCACCGGCAATGGATGCGGGAGATGGCGGATTCATCAACATCCCGGAAGGGATCGACCAGGAACTTCCGTTCGTCTGATCCCTTCGATCGTCTATAAGGAGGATTCAAATGGCGTTTAATAAGACCGATGCTCCGAGACGCAGCAGCAGGCCGATGCACAGACGCAAGAAGGTTTGTGTGTTCTGCGGCAAGGAGAACAATGAGCTTGATTACAAGGATACCGCGAAGCTGAAGAAGTATGTCTCCGAGAGAGGCAAGATCCTTCCGCGCCGCATTACCGGCAACTGCGCGAAGCATCAGAGAGCCCTGACCGTCGCGATCAAGAGAGCCCGCCACGTGGCGCTCATGCCGTATGTCCAGGACTGACAGGCAGTAATATAAGATAAGATATAGATCAATTATCAACTGGTTTTTATCAGGAATAAGATACGTCATTTTGCACCGGGGCCGGACAGGTCCCGGTGTGTTTTCTCTCAAGGATCGCAGCGCAGCAGCTTATGCCCCGCAGCGCTGGGCCTGGTTACAGGTCACACCCCGGCCAGCCTCCTGCGTAAGACACAGGGATCCTTCGTTTCGCCCCCCGAAAGTCTGCACTCAGGATCCCTGTGTCTTTCTTGGGGCTGGCCGGGGTGTGATCTGTAACGAGCCTGTGGCTCCGTAACGTGTTTCTGAGATTTAAGGTTTACATTTCAGGGCGAAGCGCTTATAATGCGAATAAAGTCGGAGCAAATCTGACTGCCTTTCTATGGAATTTTTAGGGGGTTCAGTTCACTGAAGACGGGGAGAGAGTCTTCTGTGGGCTATTTTGTCAATTTCCGGGAGGATTATCACATGAAGATCAGAGCACGCAAGCTTGCGGCACTGCTGATGGCAGTGACGCTGATGGGTGCATCGGGAAATGCAGCGGTTTCGCCGGCTGTTTATGCCGATGATACCGGCATGCCGAATGAAACGGTGTTGTCACAGGAGGAGGCCGAAACACAGGCTCCTGTGGTGGAAGAGCCTGCGCCCGTGGTGGAAGAGACGCCTGCGCCTGAGCCGGAACCCGCGCCGGAACCGGCACCTGAGCCTGTGGTGGAAGAGCCGGCGCCTGTGGTGGAAGAGACTCCTGCGCCTGCCCCGGAAACAGCGGCTCCTGAGACGCCTGCGCCTGAGACATCCGCCCCGGAGACAGCGACGCCTGAGACACCGGCCCCGGAAACGTCCGCGCCGGCAACGGAGGCTGTGACCGAAGCGAAGACGGAGGCATCGACCCCGGCGGCAACGGAAGCCCAGACCCCGGCAGCGACGGAAGCGCAGACTCCTGCAGCGACGGAAGAACAGACTCCGGCAGCGACGGAAGCGCAGCCGGAGACCCAGTCTGAGACGCAGTCGGAAACCCAGTCCGAGACGCAGTCGGAAACCCAGTCTGAATCGGAGTCCGAATCAGAGTCCGAGACAGAGGAAGAGGGCAAGACCCGCACGTTCGAGACAGCGGTTTCCAAGGGCACACTGTCGATCAGGCTCCCGAAGGGAAAGGGACTTCCAGAGGAGAGCACGAAGCTGGTGTGCGAACGCGTCAACTACGCAGATTCGAAGGACCGTAAGAAAGTGGACAAGGTGATTCTCGGTAAGCAGAGAGTCATCACGGACGGCCGCTTCTATTACATTTCCCTGCAGGGAAAGGACGGAGAGATCAAGATCCCGGAGGGAACGGAGATCACCTTTTCGCGCGGGGAGGGGATGGACCTCGGCCTGAAGCCTCTCATGCAGGCAAAGGTTCACCTGTTCAATGTCAGTTCGGATTCCGCAAGCGAGATCTGTGAAGTATCGACCGACGGCAGCCTTGCCGTCAGTGGATTCAGCTTCAGCGCGCCCAGGAAGCTGAGCGCCTTTGCGCTGATCGCGGAAGAGAACAGGGAAAATGACGGCGCGGCCGTTTCGCGCAGCTCGGTCATTTCCTCCGTCGGCGGCGCTGCCCGGTATGCGGCCGTGGCTTCCACCGTGAACGGAAAGGTTGAGAAGAAGAGCATCTCCAACAGCGCGGATCTTCTCGGCGCCCTTGCCGGCTGCAGTACAACGCTGGCAAACGCGAAGAGCGGTTCGGATACCGTAGTCGTGAACATCTACACGGATTCCAATGGCTCCGTGCAGACGAACCCGTCCGATCCGCAGGATCCGATGCGCTCTGTCCTGAATGGCGGCAGCATCGATGTCACGGGCCGCATGGTCGTGCTGAACTATATTGTGACGAACCCGGATGCAGGACATGTCGCACTGCCGCACTATGACATCGTCACCTCCTCCGGTCCAATCACGCGCAGGCAAAGTAAAGAGCAGGCCGGGCGCTTTGTCGTCACGGTTACGGCGATCGCGCAGGGAACGGACGGAAACTATTCTCTGAAGCCTTATACCGGGGAAGTCAGTCTCGCGAACAAGGCTGTCGGTACCTATATCGTTCCGCAGGGAACCATCACGACGTCGGGCCGTCTGATCGGCGCGGCGTATGCCCGGACCATCAATGCCGGAAAGAAGATCTTCAAGGCAACCGTCACGGCGGAATTCCCGGAGGAGGAAGAGACCGAGACCGAGCTTACCGATGAAACCGAATCCGAGATG
>CACXFW010000225.1 GCA_902767065.1 uncultured Lachnospiraceae bacterium
GCCACATAGATCAGCATCATATAGCCCGCGTACTGCCAGACTGAGACGATGATCAACGCAGCCATTGCACCGTTCGTCGATCCGAGGATCGATGTAGTTCCCTTGAAGATCGCCGGGAACGCACGGTTGAATACAAACTGCCATACATAACCAAGGACAATGCCGCCGATCAGGTTCGGGATAAAGAATCCTGCCCGGAAGAAATTCTGTCCTTTCAGACCGCTGGTCACCATGTAGGCCAGCAGGAAGGCCACCACATTGATCAGGATGACCGAGATGGCGGAATAGATCAGGGTTCTGCCCAGAGCTGCCCAGAAGGTGGTGTCCGAAAACGCAGCGGCATAGTTCGCAAAGCCCACAAAAGGTTTGGACAACGAAACACCATCCCAGCTGGTAAAGGTCAGATACAAACCATAGATAAACGGAAGTATCACCACTCCAAAGAACAGAACCGTTGAGATTCCCGCGAACATCAGGTACTGACCTGCTTTATACGAAAACTTATTACGATTCATAACTGTTACTCTCTCCAACGTAATGATAAGGTCACCAAAAGTCGATTACGGATTGATCCGCGCTTCGCGGTCGCAGCTCCTGCAAGCGCTGACGATCGTCCTCTGAACGCCAGGCGCCCCACAGGAAAGTCCAGGCCGGCAGCATACGGGATCCAGAACCGGCACTTTTATACTGTAGCAAACGACCATTGAAGAATTCTGTTCGGCAATAGATTTCGTTCGCGAGTATATAAGTGTCAAAAGACGCCAAAGGGGTATTGCCTTTGACGTCCCCGGAGCCGGCAGCGCCACAGCGCCGCCGGTCCATGTCTGCATTCACTCAACGTCCAAAGAGCCAGACTGCATAATCGGAAAGCAATCAGTGCTCAACCGGTGTTGTAGCCTTCCAGTAATCCTCAATCTCAGTCGCAAGTTCTGCACGGTCGATCTCACCCGCAAGATACTTCTGGAAGGAAGCGCCGTTCTTTGCGTAGTGATCGTCCGGAGCATAACGATAGTCCGCTACCAGGTTGCCGCTGTCCGCGAAGCTCTTGACGGAAACGCCGAGCGGATCGGAAACCTCAAGCTCAATATTGGTAAATGCCGGAACCAGAGCGCAGGTGTTCACCAGGAAGTCCTGTCCCTCTTCGTCATAGACAAGCCAGTTCAGGAAATCCTTCGCAAGCTGAACCTGCTCTTCGGATGTCTGATCGGAATTGTCGATGAAGAAGTACTTGGAACCGCCGCCGACAAGCTTGTTGTTGTATTCGTCATCATTCTGCGGAACCGGCATCATGCCCATCTCGCCCTGCGGTTCATACTCTGCAAGTACGGACCAGTCCCAGTTTCCTCCGAACATGAACGCGATGTCTCCATCGGCCAGATACATCTCCGTATCCTCACGGACTGCGGAAATCGCGGAATCCTTCGCGTAGTTGTTCTCCTTCAGAAGATCGAAGGTATCCATCAGAGAATTGAAGCGCTTGTCATTGATCAGATCCGCCTTTCCTTCATGAAGCGCGGCAATCTCGCCTTCCACATCATCTCTCATCTCGTAGACCTGCTGCAGGTAATGAGCGCCGAGAGACCAGTCTTCCTTCATGACGCCGGTCGGAGTCTCCATTCCGTTCTCTTTCAGCTTCTCAAGAAGCTCAGCGAACGCATCATAGGTTGCGTAATCTTCCGGTTTGAATTCCTCACCAAGGGTATCCTCGATCGCGGACTTATTGTAGATGATGCCTCTCGCCTCAACACAGACCGGGAATCCGTATACCTTGCCGTCGATCGCGATCGCCTGCGAGGTATCCTTGACCCAGTCCTCACCGCTCAGATCCACGCCGTGATCCGGAGCCAGGGAATAGATGTCCTTCGCGTCTACCATGGAAATGGTGTAGGGCTCATTGGAAGCATAACGTGTGGACATATGAGCCGCAACCGTATCGCTGGAGTAGTAAACCTCAACATTAACGCCCTTCTCTTCCGAATACTTTTCCGCCATCTCCTCAAGCTGGCTCTGGATCTCCATCTTGGAGTTGAAGATCGTAATCCCGTCAGCAGCCAGAACCGGAGTTGCCGCAAACGCTGCAGCAACAAGTGTCGCCATTGCAATACTAAGTTTTCTCATCTCGTGTTCCCTCCTAAAGAAACATACTTTTTCGAGTTATCTGCACTATAGCATTCTGACGCATTTCTGTCAAGCGCTCAACATGTTTAACCGCATTTTTTAGTCGTTTTGTACATCATCGAAGAGATAATACTGGAAATTTTGACAAATCGGATCGGCGTTTCGCCCATTCCGCACGCGAAAGCCGCTTTTTATCATATATCAATCGATTAACACACCCAGCCTGCTTCAGATTTTCTGCCTGTACGGATGTGCATTCACAAGCAGCCTGCCGCTTCGTTCGTGCGTCAGCGCAGCATCATGTCGTTTCTCTTCTGACAAGCGTAACATGAAAGATCGTTCTGACCGGAAAGCTCTCTCCCTGCGATGCTTTTTTAATGATCATCACGCAGGCTTCCGCCATCTCCGCAACCGGCTGATGGATGGTCGTCAGAGCCGGATTGATAATATTCAGGGGGAGCACATCATCATAGCCGATCACCCTGACGTCCTTCGGAACCTTACGTCCCTTCTTCTGAAGCGCGCTGATTACCTGCAGGGCGATTACGTCAGAATTGGCAAACACGCCGTCCACATCCGGAACCTGTTCCAGAAACCGGCAAATCTCCGGCAGGTATTCCATATCCAGGATCCGCTCAACGCTGCAGGAAAAACTGTGCACCCGCACATCCTCATGCCGTCCGCATTCCTCCAGAAAGCCCTCCTGCCGTCCGTCCGCCGGCATGGAAACGTCCCCGCCTCCGCCGATGCTTGCCACATTCCTGCACCCGGCGCTGATCAGCTCCTGAGCAGCCAGCACGCCTCCCCCATAGTTGTCACATTCAACGCCGGCATCGGCG
Source organism: uncultured Lachnospiraceae bacterium (assembly GCA_902767065.1). Lineage (GTDB taxonomy): Bacteria > Bacillota > Clostridia > Lachnospirales > Lachnospiraceae > Porcincola. Next base: position 2,958 of record CACXFW010000225.1, read on the forward strand.
TCATTGAGAAAGCGCTCAAATGTCACGACAGGAAACCCGAGGTTTCTCAGCCTTGCCGTCTTGACAGAACCAGTGCACAGAATCAGCCCGGCTACCCGGTTGCTGACACACGCCCTGACATATTCCTCCTCCTGGTCCGCCTTGCCGTGAGACGCAAAGAGAAGCATCTCATACCCCTCCCTGTGAAAAGCGTTCTCAAGGCAGCTGATCAGCATGGAAAAATACGGATGCGCGATATTGGGGACGATCACTCCGATCATCGAGCTTCTCTGCCTGGACAAAGACCTGGCCATCTCGTTCGGCTGGTAATTCAGCCTCTTCATCGCACGGTGCACGCTCTCCCTGGTCTCTTCACTGATATAGCCCCGGTTGTTCAGGACCCGCGACACCGTTCCGACAGAAAGGCCCGCCTCCTTTGCAACGTCCTTCAGGGTTGCCATATGCTTTCCTCCCCTGTCTGACTTCTTTCAACATGTTTCCCGATGAACACATCCTATCATCCGCTTTTTGCTTCTGTCAAGACAAAAACCCGGCCGGGTATCTGGGCTTAATGCCATCTACCCGGCCGGGATCTGTCTTCACTTATAAAGTCTCAGCCATGCAGCCTCGTGGAGGCAAGAAGTTTCACTTCCTCAAGTGTCGGCATAACCCTGAGCGCGCCCTTTCTTGTAGTGATCACAGAAGCCGCCGCGTTCGCGTAGGTAAGCAGTTCGGTCAGGTTCTCCTGCGTGAGATGATCGATCCCGTATTTCAGGACGGTGTGGATCGAGGTGGCACAGAAGGTATCCCCCGCCCCGGTGGTCTCAATCGTATTCTCCTGAAGGAACGGCGCGGATTCCACACGGATCCCCTTGTAATAGGCCCTGCTGCCTGCCTTTCCCATGGTAATCAGGATCAGCGGGATCTGGTATTTCTCTTCCAGGATCGCAGCACCTTTGTCATAATCATCCGTACCGCACATGAACTCCACTTCGTTGTCCGAAATCTTCAGAAGATCACACTTCCCGAGGCCATAGGCGATCTCCGCTTTCGCGTCTTGAAGATCCGCCCAGAGAGGTTCCCTGAGGTTGGGGTCAAATGAAATCACCGCGCCCGCTTCCTTCGCGATATCGATCGCGAATCTGGTCGCTTCTCTCAC
>CACXFW010000226.1 GCA_902767065.1 uncultured Lachnospiraceae bacterium
AAGCGGTGAAACCGCTCTGTCCGCCCCCAGCGAAGAACACGAAGTGTTCTGAGCAATGGGGGTGCTGAATAGTTACTACAGCCTTTACAAATGTGCGGCGCTCTTGGTACACTGAAAAGCAGATTTGCAAAGAACAGCCAGATACCGTTCGAAAGTGCGAGTCTTGAGAGATGAAGCAGTTTTGATTACGGTATCGGCAACAGACCGGACAGAGTCAGATATGAACATAGGTTTATAGATGAGGAGAGAGATGAATTGAGCGGAAAATACAAAGTGATTACCGTGGACGGAAGGGCAAAGCGTGCGCATCTTGAGACCGTGCACGGATCGGTCGAGACACCGGTATTCATGAATGTCGGCACGGTGGCGGCGATCAAGGGAGCCGTGTCCACGGAGGACCTTCGCCGGATCGGGACGCAGATCGAGCTGAGCAATACTTATCATCTTCATGTGAGGACCGGGGATGAAGCGATCAAAAAGCTGGGAGGACTACATCAGTTTATGAACTGGGACCGTCCGATCCTGACCGATTCAGGGGGGTTTCAGGTGTTCTCCCTGGCATCTCTGAGAAAGATCCGGGAGGAAGGGGTTTCCTTTCAGTCCCATATCGACGGGCACAGAATCTTCATGGGACCGGAAGAGAGCATGCGGATCCAGTCAAACCTGGCGTCCACGATCGCGATGGCATTTGACGAATGTCCTTCCTCGAGGGCAGACCGGGACTATGTGCAGAATTCGGTAGACCGTACGACCCGCTGGCTTGAGCGGTGCAAGGCGGAAATGAACCGTCTGAACAGTCTTCCGGATACGATTAACCCACAGCAGATGCTCTTCGGAATCAATCAGGGCGCGGTCTACGATGACATCCGGATCGAGCATGCGAAGAGAATCACGCAGCTTGAGCTGGACGGATACGCTGTGGGCGGCCTTGCGGTGGGAGAGACACATGAGGAGATGTATCGTGTCCTGGATTCCACCGTACCGTATCTGCCCGTAGAAAAGCCTGTCTACCTGATGGGGGTTGGGACGCCGGTCAATATTGTGGAGGGCGTGTACCGCGGGGTTGATTTCTTTGACTGTGTCTATCCCTCGAGAAACGGAAGGCATGGGCACGCGTATACGCACAGAGGGAAGATCAACCTGAACAACGCCAGGTTTACCTATGACGAGGCTCCGATCGAGGAGGGCTGCGAGTGTCCTGCCTGCCAGAGTTTCTCCCGCGCATACATCCACCACCTGTTTAAGGCAAAGGAAATGCTCGGAATGCGGCTTCTTGTGCTTCACAATCTGTACTTCTACAATCACCTGATGGAGGAGATCCGCTCCGCGATCGAAGAGCACCGTTATGAGAAATTCCGCGCAGAATGGATCGATGCTTATCAGTCCGGCGAAGTTTCTTCTTGAACAGAAGCATAAAGTTGTGTAGAATGACAGAACAATCATACAACAGAAATCTATTTTTACAGGAGGAAACTACAGATGAATCCAGTACTGTTGGAGGCTGGCGCAGCTGCCCAGTCCGGAGGGTTCGGCGGATCCGGAATGCTCATGATGATCGTCTACATGGTGATCATTTTCGGCGTGATGTATTTTCTTGCAATCCGTCCGCAGAAGAAGGAACAGAAGCGGATGGCAGCGCTGATCAATTCCATGGAGGTCGGCGACACAGTCGTAACGAGCAGCGGTTTCTATGGAACCTTGATCCAGGTATCTGAGGAGGACTGCATCGTCGAATTCGGAAACAACAGAAACTGCCGCATCCCGATGCGCAAGTCTGCTATCGTTGAGGTTGAGAAAGCCTCCGACGGAATTGCGGATACGGCTCCGGCAGCAGAGAAGAAATGAGGAAACAGGAGAAAAGAGGCTGCCGGATCAAACCGGCAGCCTCTTTATCAGGTGAACTGTTTCCTGCTGTCTGGCGGTTCCTCTTCAAACCCGGAAGAGTGAATGTTCTTCACGGTCCGGAGCACATAGTGCGTTCTGGTGAGGCGTACGCCGGGATAATCCTTGATCCGGTTATGGATCTGCTCCAGATGGTCGCTGGACCTGCAGCAGATCTTCAGCATAAAATCGAACTCGCCGGTCAGGTAGTAGCAGGCAATGATGTTTGGATCCATGTCAATGTGACGGATGAACTCATCGTTAAAACGGGGATGCTCCATGCCGATCTCCATCAGGACCGTAATGTCATTTCCAAGCCGGATGTCGTCGCAGATGACCGTGTAGGACTGAATCACTCCGGACTTTTCCATCTTCTTGATCCGTTCGATCACGGTTGAGACGGAAAGATGGATGGTTTTGCTGATCTCGGAGGCTGTCTGGCGGGCATTGGCCTTCAGTTCGGATAGAATCCGATAATCCAGGTTATCCATGAATGATTTCCTCGTGTTCCATGAGAGCCTGTTCAGAAATGACTTATGCTCACTGCCTGTTTTTCCTGCGAAATCTGCATAGGTGATTTCTGAACAGTTCCTAAGATTTTTGGAATTGCCACGCCATTATAACATAAATATTCTGTTTGTGGTTGAATTAGCAAAAAATATATTCTATGATAATCGGGACGCCTGAGGAAAACAAGGGCGCAGAATCAGTGATCAGGAGAGGGATTGCATCATGGGTACAGAGAAGAGAAGCTACAGAGTTGGCGTGATTAAGGGCGACGGAATCGGACCGGAGATTGTCTCTCAGGCGGTGCGGGTTCTTGACCGCGCCGCGCAGGCATACGGTTTTTCACTGGAGTATGTTCCGATGCTGATGGGAGGATGTTCCATCGATCAGTATGGAATTCCCCTGACACAGGAGACGATCGACAAGGCAAGATCGTGCGACGCCGTCCTGATGGGATCCATCGGCGGCGATCCGAAGACAAGCCCCTGGTATCAGCTTGAGCCGTCGAAGCGGCCGGAAGCAGGACTTTTGGGGATCCGGAAGGCGCTCGGCCTGTTCGCCAATCTTCGGTTCTCCGTCCTGTATGAGGATCTGAAGGATGCATGCCCTCTCAGAGAGGATATCGCCGGAGAGGGGATCGATTTTGTCATCTTCCGCGAGCTGACCGGCGGACTGTATTTCGGAGAGAAGAAAACCGAAGTGGTGGACGGGGAGGAGAAGGCGACGGACGTTCTTTCTTACACGGAATCCGAGATCCGCAGGATCGCGAAGAAAGCGTTTGAGAGCGCACAGCTTAGAAGAAAGAAGCTGACGCTTGTGGATAAGGCCAATGTTCTCGAAAGCTCCCGGCTCTGGAGGAAGGTTGTCTCACAGATGGCGGGGAATTACCCGGATGTGCAGGTTGATTACATGTATGTCGACAATGCGGCGATGCAGCTGGTCCGCAGGCCGTCTCAGTTTGACGTCGTCCTGACAGAGAATATGTTCGGCGACATTTTATCCGATGAGGCGTCCATGGTTGTCGGCTCCATCGGGATGCAGCCAAGCGCGTCCCTCGCGGAAGGCTCCTTCGGGCTGTATGAGCCAAGCCATGGAAGTGCGCCTGACATCGCCGGGAAGGACGCGGCGAATCCTCTGGCGACGATCCTGTCCGCTGCGTGTCTTCTGCGTTATTCTCTGGGAGAGACGAAGGCGGCGGATGCAATCGAGCGCGCGGTCATGGGAGTTTTGAAGCAATACCGCACGAAGGATCTGAAGGCGGACGGAGACGGTACGGAGTGTGTCGGCACCATCAGGATGGGCGGACTGGTTGCGGACGCGATAGAATAAAGCGGAGGGATGAGAAATGAAAAGTGATCAGGTTAAGACAGGGATCAAGCAGGCGCCGCACAGATCGTTGTTCAACGCGCTTGGCTTTACGCAGGAGGAAATGAAAAAGCCTCTGATCGGGATTGTCAGCTCTTACAACGAGATTGTTCCCGGCCATATGAATATCGATAAGATTGTGGACGCAGTCCGGATGGGCGTCGCGATGGCAGGCGGTGTCCCGCGCGTATTTCCGGCGATTGCGGTGTGTGACGGGATTGCCATGGGGCACGAGGGAATGAAGTACTCCCTGGTTACCAGGGATCTGATCGCTGATTCGACGGAGTGCATGGCGAAGGCACATCAGTTTGACGCGCTGGTCATGGTACCGAATTGTGACAAGAATGTCCCGGGCCTTCTGATGGCGGCGGCCAGGATCAATATTCCGACGATCTTTGTTTCCGGCGGCCCGATGATGGCCGGCCACGTCTATGGGCGCAAGCGCTCCCTCAGCTCGATGTTTGAGGCCGTCGGCGAGTATACCGCCCACAGGATCACGGACGAACAGCTCCTGGAGTATGAGCGCAAGGTCTGCCCGACCTGCGGAAGCTGCAGCGGCATGTACACGGCCAACAGCATGAACTGCCTGACGGAAGCGCTCGGCATGGGCCTTGCGGGGAACGGGACGATTCCGGCTGTCTATTCGGACCGCCTGCGTCTGGCGAAGAGTGCCGGCATGAAGATCATGGAGCTTCTGAGCAAGAATATCCGTCCGCGCGACATCATGACGAAAGAAGCGTTCATGAACGCGCTGACGGTGGATATGGCACTGGGATGTTCGACCAATTCCATGCTTCATCTTCCGGCGATCGCGCACGAAGCAGGGATCGAGATCGACGTCGACATTGCGAACGAGGTATCGGAGCGCACGCCGAATCTGTGCCATCTGGCACCGGCCGGTCCCACCTATATGGAGGACCTGAATGAGGCGGGCGGCGTCTATGCCGTCATGAAGGAGCTGACAAAGAAGAATCTTCTCAATCTGGACTGCATGACCTGTACCGGCTGTACGGTCGGGGAGAATATCAAGGATGCGGTGAATCTGGATTCCGAGGTTATCCGCCCTATAGAGAATCCTTATTCCGAAACAGGCGGACTTGCTGCCCTGAAGGGGAATCTCGCCCCGGATTCCGGTATTGTGAAGCGGTCCGCGGTGGTTCCGGAGATGATGGTGCATGAAGGCCCTGCCCGGGTATTTGACTGTGAGGAGGATGCGATCGAAGCGATCCTCGGCGGGAAGATCCGGGAAGGGGATGTGGTGGTAATCCGCTATGAAGGCCCCAAGGGAGGCCCCGGAATGAGAGAGATGCTCAATCCCACGAGCGCCATAGCGGGGATGGGACTGGGAAGTACGGTCGCCCTGATTACGGACGGAAGATTCTCCGGCGCATCCAGAGGCGCTTCGATCGGCCATGTCTCGCCGGAGGCGGCGGTGGGCGGACCCATCGCGCTGGTTGAGGAGGGAGACACCATCCTGATCAATATTCCGGAGCACCGGCTGGAGCTGAAGGTGGACGATGATGTGCTCGCGAAGAGAAGACTTGCCTGGAAACCGCGAAAGCCTAAGATCACGGACGGATATCTCGCACGCTATGCCGCACTGGTGACGTCCGGAAACAAAGGGGCCGTGCTGAAGGTTCCTCAGGAATCATAACAGAGAGGAACTCTGGCATCAGGACTTCGTCACCGGCGAATGCAGGTGACCTCATGCCGGTTCCCGGGAGGAAAATGAATGAAGATGAATGGATCCCAGATACTGATTGAGTGTCTGAAGGAACAGGGCGTCGATACCGTATTCGGCTATCCGGGCGGCGCGATCCTGAATGTGTATGATGAGCTGTACCGGCACAGGAAGGAGATCCGGCATATCCTGACCTCGCATGAGCAGGGTGCCGCACACGCGGCGGACGGCTACGCGCGGGCAACCGGAGGGGTGGGGGTATGCTTTGCGACATCCGGGCCCGGCGCCACGAATCTGGTCACGGGGATCGCAACCGCCAACATGGATTCCGTTCCGCTTGTCGCCATCACCTGCAACGTCGGGATCTCGCTGCTTGGAAAGGATTCCTTTCAGGAGATCGATATCGCGGGTATTTCAATTCCGATTACCAAGTATAACTGTATCGTCAAGGATGTCACGGTTCTTGCCGATACGATCCGCAAGGCGTTTCGGATCGCGCGGGAGGGTCGTCCCGGGCCGGTTCTGATCGATCTGACCAAGAATGTCACTTCTGACGTTACGGAGTATGAGCCGGTGGCTCCGGAGGAGACGGTTCCCCAGAGTGAATACATCCGGGTCCATGATCTGGAGAACGCCGCTGCGCTGATCAACCGGTCGAAGCGGCCTGCGATCTTTGTGGGGGGCGGCGCGGTCATTTCAGGCTGTTCCAGGGAGCTGAAGAAGCTCGCGGACCGCCTTCAGGCGCCGGTGTGCGATTCGCTGATGGGAAAGGGCGCATTTGACGGAAATGACCCTCTGTACCTTGGCATGCTTGGCATGCACGGTACCAAGGCAGCCAATCTGACGGTATCTCACTGCGACCTTCTGATCGCGGTCGGCTGCCGTTTCTCAGACCGTGTCATCGGGAATCCGAAGTCCTTTGCAAAGGGGGCCAGGATTGTCCAGATCGATATTGATCCGGCGGAGATCAATAAGAATATCAAGGTGGATGTCAGCATTTCCGGCGACTGCAATGAGGTGCTGAAGCGTCTCAATCCTCTGGTTGAACCGCAGGATCATACAGAATGGGTCGAAGAGAGCATGAGACTGAAGGAGCAGTATCCTCTGCGTTATGAGGATGGCCGCCTGACAGTGCCATATATCATGCAGGAGATCTACCGCCTGACGAAGGGGGAGGCGAAGATTGTGACGGAGGTCGGACAGCATCAGATGTGGGCTGCCCAGTATTACCGCTACAAGGAGCCCCGCCAGCTGTTTACCTCCGGCGGTCTCGGGACCATGGGCTACGGCCTGGGCGCTTCCATCGGCGTCAAGACAGCATGGCCGGCCAAGACGGTCGTGAATATTGCCGGGGACGGGTGCTTTCGGATGAATATGAATGAACTCGCGACAGCGAGCCGCTATCACATCGGCATCATTGAAGTGGTGTTCAACAATTCCGTCCTGGGGATGGTTCATCAGTGGCAGGAACTGTTCTATGGCGGAAGATATTCCGAGACGATCCTGAAGGATAAGGTAGACTACTGCGCATTGGCGAAGGCGCTGGGCTGCGAGGCGGTCCGCGTCACGAAGAAAGAAGAGTTCGCGCCGGCATTTGAAAAAGCCCTGAAAGCGGACGGACCGGTCCTGATCGAGT
>CACXFW010000227.1 GCA_902767065.1 uncultured Lachnospiraceae bacterium
AGCACAGAATCAAGAACCGCATGGCAACCGCACAGGTATAAATATTTCTCACGGGGGCCACAGGTACAGGGCGGCGGAGCAGTGTAACAGCTGGCCGGATCGTGACCGGTAACACAGAACGAAAAAGTTTCACGTGAAACAACAACAACCTCTTTTCTGAACTCTCACACTGTGTTATGATATTTGATACTATTAAGAGGGAGTGTAAAAATGAGCCGAACGATAGTTATCGCTAATCAGAAGGGTGGAGTCGGTAAAACGACGACAGCCATCAATCTTGCTGCATGTCTGGCAGCCCGTAAAAAACGGGTTCTTCTGATCGATATGGATCCACAGGGAAACGCTTCAAGTGGTTTTGATATCCAGGCTGAAGAGGACAGGAAGAATATCTATGATGTTATGCTTGGAGAGGCTGGAATTGAAGAGGTTGTCATCGCAGATGTCAGGCCGAAGCTGTCGGTGATTCCTTCGGATGTCAATCTTGCGGCTTGCGAGATCCAGCTGAATGATCATGAGAATCGTAACGAAATATTAAAAGGCGAGCTGAATCGGATACGGGAACAGTATGAGTATGTGATCATTGACTGTCCTCCTTCTCTGAATATCCTTACTCTGAATGCAATGTGCGCGGCGGACACGGTTCTGGTTCCGCTGCAATGCGAATACTATGCTCTGGAAGGGTTAGCTCAGCTGATGCAGACGGTTAAGCTGGTTTCGGAAAGGATTAATCCGGATCTGATCATTGAAGGGATTCTTTTTACGATGTATGACAGCAGGACGAATCTGGCAAATCAGGTGATCGAGAATGTAGAGAAGAATACAGATAAGAAGATCTACAAGGCGATTATTCCAAGAAATGTCCGGCTTGCGGAAGCACCCAGCTACGGGATGCCGATTACGGAATATGATCCCCGTTCTTCGGGAGCCAAGGCATATGATATCCTTGCGAAAAAGGTGATTCGCTACCACTATCGGAAGAAGGATCAGTAAAATGTAATTATTCAGCACCCCCTGGAATTGCTCATGATCCCGTCAGATAAGCTTGCTTATCTGACGGATCTGAGCGGTTCCAGGGGCGGACAAGCGGTGAAACCGCTCTGTCCGCCCACAGCGAAGAACACGAAGTGTTCTGAGCAATGGGGGTGCTGAATAGTTACAGATCTTGTCAGAAATAAACGCTTGTTTACAGAGGAGACAATTGGCGGGCTGATTACAAGATGGGAAAATCACTGTTTATTGCTGAGAAACCGAGTGTCGCACAGGCATTTGCCGGGGCACTCGGTGAAACTATGAAACGGGGCGACGGGTTTCTGGAATCGGATCACATTGTTGTCACCTGGTGTGTCGGTCATCTCATTTCCATGAGCTATCCGGAAGCGTACGGACAGGAATACAGGAAGTGGAGCTTTTCTACCCTTCCGTTTATTCCGGACCGGTTTCGCTACGAGGTGATCCGCTCCAGCGCAAAACAGTTTGCGACCGTAAAGAAGCTGCTGACCCGTCCTGATGTGGAAAAGATCTATGTCTGCACGGACTCGGGACGGGAAGGGGAATACATTTACCGGCTGGTACGGCAGGAAGCAGGCGTAAAGGATAAGGAGGAGCGCAGGGTCTGGATCGATTCCCAGACCGACGAGGAAATCCGGAGAGGGGTCCGGGAGGCAAAGCCGATCAGTGCGTATGATACACTGTCGGATGCCGCCTATCTGCGAGCCAAAGAGGATTACCTCATGGGCATCAATTTCTCCAGAGCCCTGACGCTTAGGTATGGGGATTCCATGGCTTCCTTCCTGAAGGAACGGTACTGTGTGATCTCTGTCGGCCGCGTCATGACCTGTGTGCTGGGGATGATCGTATCACGGGAGAGGGAGATCCGCCAGTTTCAGGAGACCGCGTTCTACCGCGTCTTTGCGGTGACGGACAGCGATTCAGGAAAGATCCAGGCAGAATGGCGGGCCGTAGAGGGGTCGGCATATTTTCAGAGCCCGAAGCTTTATAAGGAAAACGGATGGAAGGAGAAGAAGGACGCGGAGCTTCTGATTGAACGTCTGTCAGGTTCGCCGCGCCCATGGGTTGCGAAGATCCTGGAGATCTCAAGGAAGAATGAGAACAAGAATCCGCCGCTTTTGTACAATCTGGCGGAGCTGCAGAATGACTGCAGCCGGATGTTTAAGATCAGTCCGGACCAGACGCTGAGCATTGCACAGGAGCTGTACGAGAAGAAGCTTACGACGTATCCCAGAACGGACGCGAGAGTGCTGTCTTCTGCGATCGCAAAGGAGATTGGCAGGAACCTTCAGGGGCTTGCCAGGTTTGCTCCGGCAGCCTCCTTTGCCAAGGACGCGCTGGAGCGGGGAAGCTGGAAA
>CACXFW010000228.1 GCA_902767065.1 uncultured Lachnospiraceae bacterium
CCTGATCGCCGTCCTGAACCGGCTCTGGCCGGATGCGTCCCTGGAGGCTGCCATCAATGTGATGTTCCTCCTTCCGCCGCCCTTTGTCCTTCCTGTTTTCGCGGACGACGCAAACCAGCGGGTCTATATCTCATCGGCGTTGTCCGTCTCCACGCTTGTTTCCATCGTGGGCTTCGCGGTCCTTGCTGTGATCGGGTGAAACATCTGACCGCCTTCATCACGGACTTACAGATACTGCCCGATACCGACCGGGCCATTCACACTACGCCGCGCTCCTGCCGGCGGCGGAATTGATTGCAGGAAGGATTTCTTATGAAAGAACAGTATGGATTCTTTTCCAAAAAAAACAACCGCGCGCTCCTGCTGTGCAGCATCGGTCTTCTGATCAACATTGTCGGCGTGAGAATCGCGCTCGGATTTGACCTTCCGCTGTACCTGGACAACATCGGCAGCGCCCTGGCAGCCGCCCTGGGCGGCTTCATCCCGGGCATCGTCGTCGGTTTCCTGACCAATCTTATCAATGCGATCGGCGATTACTCAACCGCCTATTATGGATCCCTGACCGTTCTGATCGCGATCTGTTCCGCATACTTTGCCTCGAAAGGCTTCTATCAAAGGGTAAGCAGGCTTCCCCTTATCATCCTGACCTTCGCGCTGATCGGCGGCGGCCTGGGATCGATTCTCACCTGGGCACTGTACGGATTTGACTTCGGAACAGGCATCTCCGCGCCGCTTGCGCTTCAGATCTTCAACAGCAGCCCGCTCAGCAAGTTCTGGTCGCAATTCAGCGCGGACATGCTCATCGACCTTCTGGACAAGACCATCACGGTTGTGATCGTGGCGCTGGCGCTTCGCCTGATCCCGGAACGGATCAAGGAACTGTTCGTATTCAGCGGATGGCAGCAGCGCCCGCTCTCCCTCAAGGAGCTCACCCGGAATGCCCGGAGGAAGGGCAGGCTGTCTTTGCGCTGGGAGATCATCCTGCTGGTAAGCTCCGCCACGCTGCTCACGGCGCTGGCTGTGGCCGCGATCAGCTATTATCATTTCAAAAGCGCCTCCATCGATGAGCAGGAAACCTTCGCGAAGGGCATCGTCCAGGTCGTCCGGGAGTCCGTCGATGCGGAAAAGGTCGATGAGTACCTCGAGAAAGGAGAATCCGTCCCGGGATACGCAGACACGGAATTCGTCCTGAAGAGCCTGATGGAGAGCTCCCCGTATATTGAATACTGCTATGTCTACCGCATCCGGGAGGATGGCTGCCATGTGGTATTTGACCCGGATACGCCGGACGTTCCCGGAGAGGATCCCGGCACAGTCATCCCGTTTGACAACGCGTTCGAAGACTATCTCCCTGCACTGCTCCGGGGAGAAGAGATCAATCCGGTCACCTCTGACGAGACCTACGGCTGGCTTCTGACGGTGTATGATCCGATCTATGACAGTAAGGGTGTGTGCCAGGCCTACGCTGCCGTCGACATCAACATGAACCACATCGCGAAAAACGGCCTTCAGTTTCTTGCCAGAGTGATCTCCCTGTTCGTCGGCATCTTTATCGTGACGGTGACAATCGTCATCTGGCTGGCCGAATACCGTGTCATCGTGCCGATCAACAGTATGGCCGCGGCAGCCAGCCAGGCTTCCTATGAGAACGAAGAGGCCCGGAAGAGAGCTGTCGATGACATTGAATCTCTGGAAATCCACACGGACGATGAGATTGAAAACCTGTATTACGCGATCGTGAAAAACACGCAGGATATGGCCGCCACGACCGAGAACATGGCAAAATACATCGCGCAGATGCAGAAGCAGTCCCAGACCATCGGAAAGCTGCAAAACGGCATGATTCTTGTGCTGGCGGATATGGTGGAAAGCCGGGACCAGAATACCGGCGAGCATGTGCGCAAGACTGCCGCCTACACCGGCGTCATCATGCGGCAGCTCCGGAAAGCGCATATCTATGAAGATCAGCTGACGGATGAATACATCGAGGATGTGATGCATTCCGCCCCGCTGCACGATGTGGGAAAGATCCAGGTTCCGGACGCGATCCTCAACAAGCCCGGCAAGCTGACCGACGAAGAATTCGCGATCATGAAGACGCATACGACCGCCGGGAGCGACATCATCCAAAGCGCGATCAGCATGGTGTCAGAGGATGATTCCGGCTATCTGATCGAAGCCCGGAACCTGGCGCATTACCATCATGAAAAATGGAACGGCAGCGGCTATCCGGACGGTCTTTCCGGCACCGATATCCCGCTCTCCGCGCGCATCATGGCGGTAGCGGATGTATTTGACGCGCTCGTATCCAAGCGCAGCTATAAGGACGGATTCCCCTTTGAAAAGGCGATGACCATCATTGAGGAAGGCCGCGGATCGCATTTCGACCCCGCCATCGTAGACGCTTTTATGTCCGCCAGCGATGAGGTCAGATCCATCATGGAAAGCCATATGGGAAGGGTCTGACACAGATCCATTATCGTCAGCGCAGTGAAACCAGGCTGCGTTGACGTTTTTTTCTCATCTAAAAACGCATGTTTTTATCTGACTTAGTCCGGTCTACTCTGTATGTGTGAGACTAAGCAGTAAACTGCTAAGTCTCACAGCATGTTGCCGATCCCGTAATCGAA
>CACXFW010000229.1 GCA_902767065.1 uncultured Lachnospiraceae bacterium
CATAAACCCCGGAACCATACACCCGTGTCGCAGCCAGATACCGTTCGAAAGGTTGAGTCTTGAGGGACGAAGCAGTTTCGATTACGGTATCGGCATCCGAACGGATCTTATCAGAAATAAACGGTTGTTTATAAAGGAGACACCACAAAGCAGGGCATGAAGCGGCACTTGGCATGACACGGGCAGGGCATGAAGCGGCACAGGGAGTCCTGAGGCCATTGAGACGATTCTACAGTACAGGAAGAAACTATTTTACCGGCTGCGCGTTTTGTTCGCGAGGATCAATCCACATAGAAGAATACGGCCGGAAAATAACAGGAGGAAAGAGAAAACCATGGCGAAAGACCTGAAGATCGGCATTATCGGATGCGGAGCAATTGGAAAAGATCACTGCAGAAGAATTATTCAGACGGTTCCCGGAGCGAGTGTCGTGGCTGTCAGCGACTATGTACCGGCAGCAGCGGACGAGACAGCTTCGCTCTACGGCATCCGCTCCTTCGGAAACAACTGCGATGCGATGATCAAGGATCCGGATGTGGAAGCGGTCGTCATCACATCGATCGACCCCACGCATCATGACTACGTGATGAAGGTGCTTGCGCAGAAGAAATGGTGCTTCTGCGAGAAGCCGCTGTCCCAGAACGCGAAGGACTGCGAGGAGATCATCGCGAAGGAACTGGAAATTGGGAAAAAGATGGTCCAGGTCGGCTTCATGCGCCGGTATGACAGAGGCTACGCGGAGATGAAACGCATCATCGAATCCGGAGAGATCGGCCGTCCGCTCCTGATCAAGGCGGCGCACCGCAACGTCTCCCAGGGTCCCGGCTTCAAGACCGAAAACGGCGTGACAAACGTGGCGATCCACGAGCTGGACATCTGCCGCTGGCTGCTGGGTGAAGAGTACAAGGATGTACAGTGTGTCAAGGTACGCCAGAGCGCCAATTCCAACAAGGGGTATGACAATCCCCAGGTCATGCTGATGCGCACAAAGAACAACTGCTTTATCGATGTCGAGGTGCAGGTCGCGGACGGATACGGCTATGACATCCAGTGTGAGGTGGTCTGTGAAAATGGAACCGTGAAGCTTCCTGATCCTTATGCGGTCGTTCGCCGCTCCCGTCCGGACATCACCCGGGAACCGGGCGAGACCATGCCGATCATGACAGACTGGAAGGAACGCTTCATCGAAGCATATGATATCGAGATGTGTGAATGGGTGAAGTCCGTACATGCGGGACAGCTGACAGGTCCTTCGGCATGGGATGGATATGTAGCCTGTGTGGCCGGCGACGCGCTGAACGCGTCCAGAGGAACCTCGGAATTCCTTCCGGTGAATACGATCGAGAAGCCGGCACTGTATAAATAATGCCGGCACGAAACCTGCCCTTCTCGAAATCAGACCGGTGAAGTCTGAATGACGGAGGAAGCCTCAGTACCGGTGAAGCCTGAATGACGGAGGAAGTCTCAGTACCAGCGGAGCGCTTATCATGAAAGTGACGATGCAGAAGATAGCGGAGGCAGTCGGTGTCTCCCGCGGCACGGTGGACCGTGCCCTCCATCACCGGGGAAGGATCGATCCGGAAGTGAAGGCGCGGATCTTTGACACGGCCCGGTCGATGGGCTATGTCATCCCCGGGACAGGGGACGGCGGACAGGACGAAGCCGGGCCGAAAAAGGAGATCCGGATCGGCGTGATCACTTATCTTTGCAATGCCGGCTTTATGCGTGAGATTAACCGCGGAATCGCGCAGGCTCAGGAGGAACTGAAGGAGCGGGGAGTCCGGATCCTTCTCAGGGAAAGCACAGCTGTGGATGAAAACGAGCAGCTCCGTTTTCTGGAGGAGCTGGATGAAACGGGGATTGACGGACTGGCCATCATGCCCATAGATACCGGATCGATCCGGAAGAAGCTGTACGCTCTTTCGGAAAAGCAGCTTCCGCTGGTAATGTTCAATTCCAAACTGTCCGGGATTCCCAGGCTGAGCTATGTGGGAATGGATAACTTCCAGAGCGGCCGCGCCGCGGCGGGACTGATGAACATGCTGACCGGCGGGGCGGGCAGGATCCTGGTGATCACAGGAAGCTTCGGCAATCAGCTGATTAACGCGCGGGTGGACGGATTCACGAAGGAGATCAAGGAATCCTTCCCGGGACTGTCCATCGCTTCCGTGCAAAGCTCGTATGACAGTGACCAGGAAGTGCGCAGCATCATAGAAGACTCGATGCGGAATATCCCGGGAATCAACGGAATCTTCGTGGTCTCCAGCGGACAGACGGGGATCAGGGATGCCTTTTTGAACCTCAGCCTTAAGAGGCGGCCTGCCGTTGTCATTTACGACCAGACACCCAGAAATGAAAAACTCCTGCAGGACGACCTGGCGGATTTTCTGATCGACCAGAGCGGATATGAGCAGGGCTACAGGCCGCTGTATATCCTGGCAAATGCAATCGGCCGCGGGATTCTGCCTGAGAGGCAGGAAGAGCATACGGAGATCAGCATCCGGACGAAGTACAATCTGTAATCCGGGAAGCTCC
>CACXFW010000230.1 GCA_902767065.1 uncultured Lachnospiraceae bacterium
AGGCGGGCGGGACATACATCCACGCACCTTCCGCAGTTGATGCACGGTGTCTCTTCCGTCCGGGAGACCAGATCATACTTAAACGCGGTGATCGCGCTGGAAGTCTTCGTCACCACCCCCGAGAAATCGCTCTGCGCAAATCCCATCATCGGGCCGCCGGCGATCAGCTTCTCCGGCCTTTGGAGGAAGCCTCCCGCCTTCTCCGCCACCTCCCCGAAGGACACTCCGGTCGGCACCAGGAAGTTCTCCGGATTCACTACCGCGTCGCCCGAGATTGTCAGAATCCGGCGGTACAGCGGCTGCCCAAGGTAGACGGCCTCAAAGATCGCGAAGATCGTGCTGACATTCATGACGATGCATCCCGCGTCAGCCGGAAGCATCTTGGAATTGACATCCCGCCTGGTGATCGCCTTAATCAGGTTGCGCTCCGCGCCTTCCGGATACTTGGTCCTGCAGGGAGCGACATAGATGTTTTCCTCATGGCGCAGCGCCTGTGTCAGGATCTGAATGGCTTCCGGCTTGTTGTCTTCAATGCAGAACGCGCCCTTCGCGCTCCCAAAAAGCTTCAATACAGCCTTCAGTCCCGCGATCAGCTCGCCGGGCCGGTCGCACATCAGCCGAAAGTCACAGGTGACATAGGGCTCACACTCGGAGCCATTCACCAGGATATAGTCGATCTTCTCCGGGTCAGACGGGGACAGCTTGACATGCGTCGGAAAACCGGCTCCGCCCATTCCGACGATTCCTGCGCTCCTGATCCGGTCCATCACTTCCTTTGCGTCCACACCGGCAAGACGCTCGTCGGGCCGGATCAGCTCCAGCGCTTCTTCCGCGCTCCGGGTGACGAGATTGTACTCTGACCTGTTGCCCTGGCTGGTCTGCCTCAGGGCACAGTACGCCTCCATTCCCGGAAGGGGCGAGACCGGAGCCTTCTCATACTGGAAATCATTCGTCACAATGACCGCATCTGTCAGGGTTCCCGGCGCGCTGCGCCTTTTTTCAATCCCCTTCACCGTACCGGAGACCGAAGAAAATACCGGCGCGGAGACAAATCCTCCCGCCTCCGCGATCATCTGACCCATCAGCACACGGTCACCCTTTTTGACAATGCATTTCGCCGGCGCACCGATATGCTGAGACAACAAAAAGGCAAGTTCCGCACCCGCCTCCAGAACCCTGACCGGCTTCTCCCGGGTCAGTTCCTTTCCTTCATAGGGGTGAACTCCGCCTCTGAACGTAAATCTTCTCACTTTTTTAATTCCTCAGCGTCCAAAACCTTGATTGCTTCTTTAGTCTCTTTCTTCCTGGTTGATGTGAGTTATTATCGCACACAGAAACGACGGGCGCAAACATATTTCTCATTTTGGGAATATCGCATAAAAAACAGCCTGTATTCCGGGCTGCAGGGGGGAAATCGTCAAAAAAGCCGCCTCATACCGGATGGCATGAGACGGCTTTTTTATTCTCTTTACTCGTCTGAACCAAATGCCACTCCCATGGAGATCAGGCTGATTCCTGCCTCTACAAAGAAGAAGCCAACCAGAATTCCGGCTGTCACAGCGGTAAACATCGGATTCAGGAACGCAAGGATTCCCAGCAGCACGGCAAGGATTCCGACGATCAGTCCCCAGTACCAACCCTTGTTCTCGGATTTTGTCTTGAACGCAAGGATAATCTGGATGATGCCCTGTGCAAGAAGCCAGCATGCGATGAGAATCAGAATGATACCGTCAAAGACCAGAGTGTTGCCCGGTCTGATAATTGCAACCACACCCACGACGATGGACAGAATGTTCAGAATCCATTCCAGGACATCCGCCTTATGACCAAAGGACCGGATGATTCCGGCAATACCATAGACCAGCAGGATGATACCCAGCAGATACCCTGTGGCCAGGAACGTAGCAAGCGGCGTAAAGATGCATGAGAATCCCACGATGATCAGCAGTACGCCAAGTATTACAGATAATACAACCATTCTAATGATTCCTCCTTTTTTTGTAATTATTCAGCGCCTCCTGGAATTGCTCATGATCCAGTCAGATAAGCTTGCTTATCTGACGGATCTGAGCGGTTCCAGGGGGCGGACAAGCGGTGAAA
>CACXFW010000231.1 GCA_902767065.1 uncultured Lachnospiraceae bacterium
GTGTTCTTCGCTGTGGGCGGACAGAGCGGTTTCACCGCTTGTCCGCCCCCTGGAACCGCTCAGATCCGTCAGATAAGCAAGCTTATCTGTCTGGATCATGAGCAATTCCAGGAGGTGCTGAATAATTACAGATAAAGGAAAAGGAAGGAGGGGGCAGGCATGGAGAATTACATTATCACCATCTCCCGCAGGTTTGCGAGCAAGGGGCACGAGATCGCGGGCCGGATGAGCGACATTCTCGGGATTCCGGTGTATGACCGCAGCGCCGTGGAAGCCAGGGTCCAAAGCCTGGAGACCATGGAACGCCTTCCGGAAGATGCGGATCAGGACGCCGCCAGGGAGCGCGGCAGGGCAGACAGTGGAGGCAGAGGCCTGTTTAAGGGACTTTTGCGGCGCGAGATCCGGGACGAGCTGCGCGATGAAGCCCAGCTTGAGTTCGAGCGGCAGAGCGAAGTGATCCGATCCCTTGCCGATGAGGGCCCGTGCATCATCCTGGGCCGCTGCGCGGACCAGATCTTCGAGGAGCACCCCCGTGCGCTGCATATTTTTATCTATGCCCGTGACGAGGACCGGATCCGGAATACGATGGACATGCTTCACATCCAGGAAGAGGAGGCCAGGGTGATGCTGCTGAATGAAGACAGGGCGAGGGACGCATACAGGAAAAGGTTCTTAACCCATCCTTCGGATGAAGTGACCGGGCGGCATATTCTGATCGATTCGGGAAAGCTCGGCGTTGAAAAATGCGCGGATCTTCTGGTCCAGGCGGCAAAATATCTGTTTCTGGAAGAAGTTTTGTCCGCGGTAAGATACAAAGATCCTGCAGGGGAGGAAAGGCGATGAGATGTCCGTTCTGCGGAAGCGATGATACGAGGGTCACAGACTCAAGGCCGGTGGAGGAGACGAATTCGATCCGGCGCAGGAGGCAGTGTGACAAGTGCGGGAAGCGGTTTACGACGTATGAGAAGATCGAAGCCATTCCCCTGGTGGTTGTCAAGAAAGACAGCACCAGGCAGCAGTATGACCGGAGCAAGATCGCGTCCGGCGTCATGCGGGCCTGCTATAAAAGGCCGGTTCCGATCGGCCAGATTGAATCCATGATCGACCGTGTCGAGGCGGATATCTACAGCCGCAGAACCTCGGAGGTGAGCAGCAGCGAGATCGGTGAGATGATCATGATGCATCTGAAGGACCTGGATCCGGTCGCATACGTCAGGTTTGCTTCCGTTTACAGGGAGTTCAAGGATGTTGGTACCTTTATGGATGAGTTAAAGTCACTGATTGATTGACTGAGTGAGGTTTCATCGTGCGAAGACGCCTGGAACAGCTTCTGAATGAGGCATTTGAATATGATCCGCCCAGACTGGTGTATGAACCGTCTTCCGTGGAGCGCGGAGCGAGCCCGGGTGCACAGTTTCAGGGCAGCCTGCATGTTTCGCATCCGGATGAGAAGCGGTGCAAGGGATTTGTGTATTCCTCCAGCCCCAGGGTTGTTTTGGATACGACGGACTTCTACAGCGCGAAGTCAGAGATCCGGTATCATGTGGATCTGACCGGCTTTGAGGCGGGGCAGAAGATCGAAGGAAGGTTTACGATCTGCAGTGAGCTTGGGGAGGAGACGATTCCGTACTGCTTCTTCATTGAAGGAGGGAAAGAGCCGGAGCAGACGATGGATACGGATGCGCTGGCCCAGCTGGCGCAGTCGGATCTGAACGCTGCGGCACAGGTATATGGATCGGAGCAGTTCGGGAAATCCCTTGAGGCGGGGAACTATGAGATGCTGACACTCTGGAATGCGCTTCCCAGGGATGAGGAGCCGAAGAGGGCTCTGGAGCAGTTCCTGATCGCCGCGCAGAAGAAGGAGATGATCGAGCTGTTTCTTTCGAGGCAGACGCAGCGGATTGTCAATCCGGAAGGGACGATCCTCGAGGAGGTCACGCTTTCGAAGAGTACCTGGGGCTATCTGGAAATAGAGATTTCCTCGGATGCGAGATTCTTACGGGTAGAGAAGAAGTCTGTCACAACGGAGGAGTTTCTCGGCTCCGAATGGCCGCTTAGATTTGTCGTGGATTCCAACTTCCTCCATGCCGGGCGCAATCTTGGCAGGATTACCGTGCACACCTGTTATCAGACGCTTGCACTGGAGCTGTGCGTCGAGGTGAAGAAGGACGCGGATCTTCGCGCGCACCGTGTCAGGAACGTCATGACCAGAAAGGCGATAACCCTGTATCTGGATTATCGTCTGGGAAGGATCGACCTGCATCAATGGGCAGAGCGCACGAGCAGTGTGATTGACAGCTATAAGCGTTCGGGCGGGAAGAATCTTCTCGCCGATCTTCTGGGTGTGTTTGTGCTGCTGTCGGATGGGAAGCGATCCTCGGCGGAGCGTGAGCTGCACCGGATCGAGCGAAATTCAAAGATCCTTTCGGATGCCAACGCACAGGCGGTATGGCTCTACCTGTCGACCTTTTTCTCCCGCGAAGAGGCATACAGGATGCAGGTGAGAGAACAGCTGATGGAGCTTTCCCTGAGACACCGCTCCTCCTGGCTGATCCGGTGGGTGACCCTGTACCTTATGGAGGGAGAGGCGGGATCGGACGCGGGAAAGCTGGACCTGATCCTGCGTCACGTGGAACAGTTCAGCGCAAGCCCGATCCTTCTTCTGGAAGGGGTGCAGATTGTCCGGAAGAACCCGTTCCTGCTTCATGAATGGACACCGGGAGCGCGCATGCTCATGAACTGGGCGGTCAGGGAGAAGATTCCGGATGAGCGTCTGATCCTTCACTGCATGAACCTGATCCGCCGGCGGGGCGGGTTTGATCCGGTGACCTTCCGCATGCTGGAGAAGTGCTATGAGGACACCCGCATGGATGATGTGCTGGCTGTCCGCGTCCAGATGGCAATTGACGGGGAAAAGACACAGATCAGATACTTTCCCATGTACCAGACCGCAGTCGCCCGTGACCTCAGGATCACCGGTCTGTACGAATACTATATGCAGACCATGAGCGAGGTCAGGATCGAACAGATGCCGCAGGTCATCCGCCGGTACTTTGTCATGAATGAGACCATGGACTGGCGCAGGAAGGCTCACATCTACCGGAATCTGTCCGATTCGGAGGACAGCATCCCGCAGATTTTTTCCGCAATGCGTCCGGGGATGGAGAAGTTCATGACGGACCAGATCCAGATGGGGCGGATCAGCGAGGATCTTGCGGTCCTGATCAGCAGATACCTCAACCGGAGAATGGTGACGCCGCAGCTTGCAAGAAAGCTGATCCGCCTTCTGTTTACCTTTGAGGTAGACTGCCTGAATCCGGATATGAAGCGCGTGATTGTAAGCGATGTCAGAAAGAGCAGGGAGCATATCACCCCGATCGAAAACCATATGGCGCAGGTAAGGATCTATTCGGAGCAGTCCCGGATCCTGCTGGAGGATGAGCAGGGGAGAAGGTATGCTTCCACCGATCTTTATATGGCGCGCCATCTGCTCAATGACACCGATATCATGAATCTGTGTTTGTCGGCGGCGCCGGATGATCCGCACCTTGTGATGTTCTTTACCCTGAATCCAATGGGAGGACAGCCGATTACGCACAAGACCCTGAAGTATTTTCTGGAAGGCGTGCGGATGGCTGCGTTTTCTGAGAGCTACCGTACCCAGCTCAAGACCTGGCTCCTGGAGTATTACTGCAGCAATCCGGAGGAAGAGACGCTGCAGGGCTTTTTAAGGCAGATCGATACGGACACTTACGTCCGGATCAACCGGACACAGCTTCTGTCCCTTCTGACCCAGGACGGAAGGTATGAAAAGGCCTGGTCGATTCTTGAAAAATACGGAACAGGCGGGGTGGATCTGAACCGTCTGATGAGAATTCTGTCGCAGACGGTCATCGCCAGAGAATATGAGGAGGACAGGACCCTGCTTGCGTTCTGTGCCCAGCTGTTTGCCGCCGGAAAGGTGGAGGAGCATATCCTCATCTATCTTCTGATGTATTACGAAGGCTCTGTGGAGAGCATGAAGAATCTCTGGAGGGTCGGCCGGGAGTATGAGCTGGAGACGATCAATCTGGAGAAAAAGATCCTGAGCCTGATTCTGTTTATGCGGCAGGGCAGTGAGAACAGCGAAAGGATCTACCGGTCCTACCGCAGATCCCTGGGAAGCCGCAGGATCTGCCAGGCATACGTGATTCTTCGCAGCTATGAATACCTGGTCAAGGGAAAGCCTGTCTCCGAGGTGGTTTTCGAGGACTGTCTGACCGATTATGAAAAGGGCGGAAAGCTGCCGGATGTCTGTGCGCTTGCGCTCCTGCAGTACCTGAGCCGGCTGACGGAGTACACGAAGGAGCAAAGAGAAGCGGCGGTCAGCCTCCTGAAGAAATACTCCGCGCGCGGAATCCGGTTTGCGTTTTTCCTGCGGTTTCCTTATGAGATGCGCTCGACTCTCGGATGCGAGGACCGGGTGTTCTGTGAGGCTGTTGCGGATCCGAAGAGCAAGGTCGTTCTGTTTACCCGGACCCGTTATGAAAATGAGCCCTTCCAGGAGACGGTGATGACGGACGTGTTTGAAGGAATCCGTGTCCGGGAGTTTGTATTGTTTGAGGGGGAACAGCTTGAGTGCTATACGGAGGAGATCAGGGAAAACGGGGAGAAGCTGGTCAGCGCGCATCGTTTTCTGAAGGCGGAGAAGATTCCGGAGGAACTGAGGACGAGCCGGTACGGGAGACTGACACAGATGTCAAAGCTTCTGGAGGAAGGCGATGAGAAGCGCTTCCAGGAGGAGCTTAAGGAGTACAGACAGCTGGACAGTCTCACCAGGGAGATCTTCACGCTGATCTGACCGGAAAAGCAGGCACAGAAGAACCGGAGAACAGGGCAGAGGAAACAGCTGCCAGATACAATCATGGAAAATGAAAAAAGCACATTAATCGGAATACAGATGTCCGCGGAAGGCGCCCAGATTACCTGGTATGACAGCTCCCTTCCGGAGCCGCAGACGCTGTCCTTGCCCGGGGAGGGCGAGGACGGCCTGATGAAGGTACCCTCCGAAGCCTGGAAGGGAGCGATGCGTGGGGGAAGATTCGGAACCCAGGCGCTTGGGCGGTTTCTCCTGAGAATGATCGAAACCGTTCCGGGAGAAAAACAGATGAGGGACCTTCGCGTCGCTGTCACGGTCCCCAGCCTGACACAGAGCCTGGGAGACCATCTGGTCGCCGCGCTGGAGAGCATCGGGATCGAACGGCGGGACATTTTCCTGCAGGACTGGAAAACGAGCTTCTATTATTATGTGGTGAGCATGCGCCGGGAGCTGTGGAATGGGGATGTGGCCTTCCTGCGGGTGAAGAACCAGCAGATGGTCGGGAGCATCCTTCACATCGACCGGTCTGTAAAGCCGGGAGTCGTCACGATCGATGAGATTGCTTCTTCGGATGTCAGTGAACGCGCGCGAGGGTCCATGTCCGATGAGGACTGGGACAGAGAGCGTGACAGACGCCTGTACGAGCTGCTGGGGAAGCTGTTCGAGCGGCGGACCGTTACAACCAGTTACCTGTACGGGAATTATTTTGACAGGAGCTGGGCCAAGCGTTCGTTCCAGTATCTGACTTTCCGCAGGCATGCATTCCAGGGGCAGAACCTGTTCTCAAAAGGCGCATGCTACTGCGTGATGGGAAGGCTTGGATATGTGAAGATGCCGGATTTCCTGTTCATGGGGGTTGACCAGATCAGCGAAAGCATCGGCATCCGCGTCAGGGTGCGCGGCAAGGAGCAGTACCAGGTCCTGATTCCGGCCGGACTGAACTGGTACGAGGCGCACTGCCAGCTTGATGTGATCCCCGATTCCGAGCAGAGCGTGACGATCCTGACAACGCCGGCGGAAGGCGGGGAGACGGTGGCACATGTGCTCAGGCTGGATCATTTTCCCGAGCGGGAAAACCGCGCGACAAGACTGAGACTGACGATCTTCTTCACAGCGCAAAACCGCTGCGAGGTAGAAGTGGAGGACCTGGGATTCGGCGGATTCCATCCGGCGACGGGGCGGGTCTGGAAGAGACAGGTGATCCTATGAGCTTTGATCTGTGTACGTCAAAGACCGCGGAGCGTCCGTTTTTTATCCGGAGCATCGGGACGAAGATCTATTCGATTGAGGAACTGTGCTGGTTTTTGTATCATAATCTTTGCCTGATTGACCAGAATATCGCTTCGCCGGATCTTGCCGCGTGGGTGCGGGATGAGCTGGGGCTGAAGAGCCTGGCGAAAAAGCTGTCCGACGCGCTGGAGCGCCCGGACCGGGATGTCAGCTATTTTGTCCTGCCTGTCTTTCAGGAGATCGGATACCTTCCCCCGGGGGATACGCGGCGCGTCAGGGAAGAGCTGACCCGCGTGCAGGTACAGCCGGAGGAGGAGAGGACAAAGACGAGGGCAGACTATCTGGTGAAGGGCGGACGTCTTCAGGCTGCTACTGCCCTGTACAGGAAGATTCTGGAAAACCGGAGCGAGGGGAAGCTCGGCGCGCCTTTTTACGCTTCGGTCTGGAACAACCTCGGGTGTGCCTTTGCGAGGCAGTTTTGCTTCCGGGAGGCTGCGGATGCATTTTTAAATGGATGGAAAATGTCCCAGTCGAGAGAGCTGATGCGCAAGTATGTCAGCACGCTTCCGCTGTTTCTGACAGAGGAGGAATACCGGCAGAAGCTGGTTGAATTCGGCGCGGACAGCGTGCTGACCGCCAGAATCCAGGAATACAATGCTTCCTGTGCGAAAAGGGCACAGGAGAAGGCACAGGCCAGAAGCCAGGGCGAAAAGAAAAGCAGCCAGGTGCTGGAGGAGCTGAAGGAGGAATACCGGAGGAGCGCATTTGGATGAAGCGCCCTCTCCCGGCATTGAGGGATACGGGATGAGAAACAGCAAAAATGGATCCGGATCTTATCTTGCGCCAGCAGGTGTCCTCATGATCGCCATCTGCTGCATTCTTATGAGAGGCTCCGTGCCGGGAGCCTCTTTTTTACGTGCGCTTAAGGTGTATGCGGCACAGACAGGAAGCGGGGAAACCAGGACGGGCGGCGCGTATGAACCGGTTCTGGAGGAGCTTAAGATTACGATTCCCGGAATGGAGGAAACCCGCACGCTTTTGTGGATCTCGGACATGCATATTGTCAGCGGGCCTGAGGATCCGGACGTGACCGATGAGCATAAGGAGGAAGTCGCACAGCGCTGTGAGATGTACCGCAGTGCGTCCGGCCTTTCGTCCTGCGAGACCTGGGATCTTCTGAGCCGGCAGATCGATTCTTTCGGCGCGGATTATGTGATCTTCGGGGCAGATATGATCGACTATGCTTCCGGGGAGAACCTTCAGAGACTTCAGGAGGGGCTCAAAAGCCTTCAGACTCCGTGGATGTATCTGCGTGCGGATCATGATTACGGAAGATGGTACGGCAGGATGAAGCGAAAGAAGATGCGCCGCCTCCACCGCGAGATTGCGCCGCAGAACCATCTGTGGACTGAGCGGTTTGAATCGTTTACCCTGGCAGGTCTTGACAATACAACGACGGCGATCGATCCGAAGACGCTGGAGGACTTCCGGGATCTGTGCGCGGAAGGCAGGCCCATCATCCTGTGTACACATGTTCCGCTTGACACCGGAAGCGAGGATGCCCTGCGTCTTGAACAGCTCTCCCGGGAAGGCTGGGGAGGCCGCGTCCTGTGCTGGGGCGACGGTGACACGTATGACACCTCTAAGGGCGGAACGATGAAGGAGCTTCTTGAAATCATCTGTGCGCCGGACAGCCCTGTGTGCGCTGTTCTGGCCGGCCACCTTCACCTGACCTGGGACGGCGCCCTGACGGATACCTGCGTGGGCCATGTGTTTTCCGCCTCTTATGAGGACCGGATCGGAGTGATTACCGTAACGGGCGGGTAAGGAACCTCCCACACAGGAAAAAACCGGCTGCGACAGCAGCCAGGCTGCGTGCGGCGGGAGATGGGAGTGTTCGGGAGAGGGCTGTGAATCGTAACGGCATAAGCCTTCCTGCGGTTGCATGGATTCCTGCTTTACGCTATAATGCAGGTCGCTGAGATCATTGAGGGAAAGGAAATCGATTTGAGAAAGACAGATACAGGAGTATTTGACATATCCGAGATTCTGGACGAACCCCGCGAGGAATGCGGCGTCTTTGGAATGTATGATTTTTCCGCGCAGGAGAGGGTCGCACCGACGATCTATTATGGCCTGCTGGCGCTTCAGCACAGGGGGCAGGAGAGCTGCGGAATCGCGGTCAGTGATACGTCCGGCCCGAAGGGCAGGGTCCTCAGCCGAAAGGGCATGGGGCTTGTCAATGAGAACTTCGCGGAAGGGGATCTGGAAAGCCTGAGCGGAGACATCGGAGTCGGACATGTGCGGTATTCGACGGCAGGGGCGAGCACGATCGAAAACGCGCAGCCTCTGGTTCTTCACTATCTGAAGGGAACGCTGGCCATGGCCCATAACGGGAACCTGGTCAATTCGCCGGAGCTCAGGAAGGAGTTATCGCACACTGGCGCGATCTTTCAGACATCGACAGACTCCGAACTGATCGCGTATGAGATCGCCCGGGCGAGGATCAATACCGGCTCTGTGGAGGAGGCTGTGTCGAAGGCAATGGAGCAGATCAAGGGCTCCTATTCGCTGGTCATCATGAGTCCGAGAAAGCTGATCGGAGCGCGGGACCCCTTCGGGTTCCGTCCGCTGTGTATCGGCAGGAGGGGAAAAGCATGGATTCTTGCCTCGGAATCCTGTGCGCTTGACACGGTTGGCGCTGAGTTTGTGCGGGATGTGGAGCCGGGAGAGATCGTAACGATCAGTCCCAGGTTCGGCCTTCATTCCGACCGCAGCCACTGTATCCGTTCCCAGAAGACGGCAAGGTGTATCTTTGAATACATCTATTTCGGCAGGGCGGATTCGGTTCTGGACCGGATCTCCGTCTACCATTCCCGGATGCTGGCAGGACGGTATCTTGCCCAGGACAGCCCTGTGGACGCGGACCTGGTCATCGGCGTTCCGGAATCGGGAACCGTCGCGGCGCTGGGCTACTCCATGGAAAGCGGGATCCCTTACGGACAGGGATTTGTCAGGAACGGATATGTGGGCAGGACATTTATCCAGCCCAGACAGGAAAGCCGCGAATCGGCGGTCCGCGTGAAGCTGAATCCGCTCAGGCCCGCCGTGGAGGGAAAGCGCGTTGTGATGATCGATGACTCCATCGTGCGCGGAACGACCAGCGAAAGGATCGTCCGGATGCTTCGCGAAGCGGGTGCCTCAGAGGTTCATATGAGGGTCAGTTCGCCTCCATTCCTCAATCCGTGTTATTTCGGGACCGATATTCCGGAGAGGGATCAGCTGATCGCGCATAACCGGACACTGGAGGAGATCCGGAGCATGATCGGTGCGGACAGCCTGTCCTACCTTCGGATGGAGCGCCTGAACGTGATCGTGGAAGGGCTGCCGATCTGTGA
>CACXFW010000232.1 GCA_902767065.1 uncultured Lachnospiraceae bacterium
AGTTTACTCACCGGACGATTTTTGAGAATTCATGGGGCGGACAAGGTGCGAAGCACCTCTGACCGCCCACAATGAAAAGCGCGAAGCATTCCGAGTAAGTGGGGATGCTGAATAGTTACCTTTTCATAAACTGCAACGATCCGGCTCGTGCACTGCCGGGTCGTTCCAATAAACTGAACAGAAAAAGTTTAGCACATGGCCTTTTTTCAGTCAACGAAAGGTAAGAACCTGCACAGAAATATCTGTGCCTGGATCTGTGCCTGGGTTGCAGGTCACACCCCTGCCAGCCTCCTGCGGCGGGCACAGGGATCCTTCGTTTCGACCCCCAAAAGTCTCCACTCAGGATCCCTGTGTCCACCTTGGGGCTGGCAAGGGCGCGACCTGTAACGTGCCTGTACAGATCCTTACATGGAAAATGAGCCGGCAGGCGGCTCATTTTCTGTAGATTGTCTTCTTGTCAGACGCGTTCAGAACGCGGATCGAAAGGTCCAGCACCGTCTTCAGGTGGCGAACCTTTTTCATGCGCTTCTTCATGGTTTTGCGGATACCGGAAGGATTCTCCCGACGCTTTGTCTTCTTCGACCTTTTCATCGCCCCAAGCCTCTTCCGGCACCCTTCACGGCGCCGTCTCGCCCGCGCCCGCGGATGGCAGTGTCTCGCCGGATCCGGAGGACAGAATCTCTGACAGCTCCTGTATCATCTCGTCATCCTTGAGACGGAACTTGACTTCAACCCGTCTGGACGCATCGCTGTCCTCCATCCCGTTCTCGTCCAGGACCAGGTTGGACTCGGATCTGCCGTTCGCCGTCAGCTTCTCCTGAAGCGCCGAGGCCGCACTCTCATCGCTGAAATAATCGCTGATCCCAACCAGGTAAGACGCCACGGCGAACGCCCTGTTCTGCGACAGGAACAGGTTCGAGAGGTAGTCCCCCTGGGAGTCTGTGTATCCGTCTATGATAATCTCCGCGACATAATCAGAATACTCATCACTGAGCAGCACATCACAGTAGACCGGCAGAACCTGGGTAAGGATCTCCTCGCCCTCCGGTGTCAGCTCCCATTCCCGGAAAGCGAACAGGACATTGGAGTCCAGCACGATCGCGCCCGTCTGGGAATCAATGTTCACATTGATCTGATTATCGGCAAACTCCTGGTTCAGGGATTCAATCAGGTCCGCCTTGACGCCGATGATCTGGTCGATCTTCTTCTGCTGTTCACTCATCAGCTGGGTCTGCTCATCAAGCTTCTGCTGGCTGGAAACTAGCGCCGCGTCGCGAAGCTGCAGCTCGGATTCCTGCTGGGCAAGCTTCGTCTGCTGCTCGGCAAGCTGCGTCTGGGCATCCGTCAGCGTCTTCCGTGCGGTATCAAGCTCCGACTCCTTCGTGGAAATATCCAAAGCCTGGGCTTCCAGCGTCTGACGGGCGGAATCAAGTTCCGACTCCTTCGTGGAAATATCCAGAGCCTGGGCTTCCAGCGCCGTCTGAAGATCCGTCAGTGTCAGCGACTGGGCCTCAACCTCCGATTCCCTCTGGGAGAGCGCTTCCTGTGTCTTGTCCAGCTCCTCCTGCGTTTTGACCCTGGACGCCTGTTCCGCCAGACGGTCATTGTAATTCTTCTGCGCCTGCATCAGGCAGACCGCCATGATCAGGACAAACAGAAGGAGCAGACCGCTCATCATATCCGAATAGGACCGCCATATGTTATGGCTGCCCTCATCGTTCATTTTTCTGCGGTTAACGATCTTCACGAATAGACCCCCTCTCCCCGCACACCCCCCGCAATTGATCAGAATCCACTGCGGCAGGCCAAATCGCCGGGCAGATCCTGTCAATCGCAAGCGGAAAATGGAAATGGGTGTTGAAAGCTGTCTTTAATCCCGGGAGAATAATCTCCAGCGTCTGGGCTGATCTGTATTCCAGGAGTTTTCCTCTTCCTCCAGCCGGGATGAACGTCTCTCCTGTGCCTCCAGAAGCTCGATCACCCGGTCAAGCTGCTGCTGCGTCAGAAGATTCCCCTCCCCGGACGGTGCCTGGCTCAGCCGGTCCGCACGCTGCTGCAGATTCTGCACCGCCTGGCTGTTCATCTCCGTCAGCCGGGTCATCCGCTGAAGAACCTGCGTCATATATTCCGTAAATTCCCTGAGGTTTGTCTGCTGCATCTTAAGCTGTCCGGTCAGCTCGCTCTGGGATGCACGGATCTGCTTCAGATACTCGGAGGTCGCCGTGATATATTCCGTCTGCGCCTTCCGGCCCTCCTCAAGCGCCTCCACCGTCGACGCATTCATTTTCGAGATCTGATCGGTCATCCGGATGTTCGCATCATTCATGACCGCGAGACCCTCGGACAGATCCGAATTGTTCGCCTGTACATTCGCCAGACTCTTGGTGTAGCGCTCGCTCAGCTGCGCCAGCTCAACCATCTTGTCGGCTACTTCGTCGTTCATGTTGATCAGATGCTCCATCTGCTGGGTCATCTTCACATTCAGATCGCTCGTTTCAACGATTCCGTCCATCGCATGGCGCATATCGACCACGAAGGTTGACAGATTCTGTTCCTGCTCATTCATCGCGGAAAGCGCACGCAGCACAACGTCGGAGGAAGCCTCCATTGCCTGTGCCATCTGGGTTTCTCCCGCCATCACGTCTGCCTGGAACTGCTTTTGGGCCGTGTCCATAAACTCCAGATGCTGTCTCTGCGCCTGATTCGCCTCGCCCATCACCTTGCGCATCTCGATGAACTCCGCAAAGAATTCCTGCTTCATGGTCCGGGCTACGCGCTCGCCGATCCTCTCAAGCAGCTTCTCCTGGTTCATGGTGACCGCATCCGTGAACTCATCCATCGTCTTGTCCAGATGCGCCACCATCGGAGCGATGGAGGAGGAAAGACTCTGGGACACCTCTTTCGCCAGATCCTTCTGCATCTGCTGCATCAGCTTCGTCTGGTTGTTCTGGTTCGCGATGATGTGATTCATGGCCGTCGCGTCCGTCGGCGGAACCACGCTCGTATAGTACGCGTCCAGGAAACGGTCCAGCGACTCCGAAACAGACGTCAGCGTGCCGCGCAGCCAGTAGGAAAACGCGAGGGAAAGGGACAGGCCGTAGATAGAGGTCACAAACGCGACCTTGATTCCGTCAATCAGGGATTCCACGGAGCCGGACATCGCTTCATAGCTTGCGGGATTGAAACCGCGAAGCCCCAGCACAAGTCCCATGAAGGTACCGAGAATCCCAAGGCTCGTCAGGATATCCGGCACCATCTCTGCAAGGCGGCGGTGCGTATAATTGTTGATCTCATACTCGCCGATATAATCCCCGATATCGGTCGGGCTGTTCGTCTTGTGAAGGAAAGTCAGATATTCCTGATACTTTCCATCCAGATAGGGAATACCGAACAGCGTTGCGCCCTGGCTTGTGATGGCAGTCATGGTCCCGCCGCTCTCCGAGATCTGCCGCATCTTCTTTGTCGCCCGGTCAAGACCGGCCCGCGTCTGAATCAGACGCGCAAAGCTGATCCCCAGACCGACTGCCATGATGATGATCATCACGACGAGAAAGCACAGGTTGTAAATAATATTGGTGAAACTGGAATCAATCGTGAGCCATGTGATCAGGCCGCAGACCGCGGCCGCCAGCAGACCGACAATAACGTTGGAGACTCTTCTCATGACAGGCAACCCCTTATACAATCCCTTATGCAATCGTACGCATCGTCAGCGGCAGACGTATCGCTGCGCCTGAGGCTGAAGGCAGCAGGCCGCCAAGTCTCAGGTGATCGATGCAGATCGATATCATTTGCCAGACGATAATATGATAAACAAGTATAATCCGCCGGGACTGTCATTTGCAACCGGAAAATGAACCAGCCGGCTTAATATTGGATTAATATTGACTTAATTCCGGCAATCCGGCACCCCTGAAATACCGTACAGGTAACTATTCAGCACCCCCCATTGCTCAGAACACTTCGTGTTCTTCGCTGTGGGCGGACA
>CACXFW010000233.1 GCA_902767065.1 uncultured Lachnospiraceae bacterium
CTGGTGAACTCGAGCATGGCGCGGTTCCGGTCACAGTAATTCCAGTTCAGCCAGCTGATCTCATTGTCCTGGCAGTACCCGTTGTTGTTTCCGAACTGCGTGTTCGCGAACTCGTCACCGGCCGGAAACATCGGCGTCCCCCGGCTCATCATCAGCACCGCCATTGCATTTTTCATCATGCGGAAGCGCAGCGCCTCAATCTCCGGATCCAGGCTCGGTCCCTCGCAGCCGCAGTTCCAGCTGCGGTTGTCGTTCGTGCCGTCCGTATTGTTCCAACCGTTTACCTCATTGTGCTTCTCATTGTAAGTGTACAGATCGTAAAGCGTGAATCCGTCGTGGCAGGTCAGGAAATTCACCGACGAATTGTAGCCGAGATAGCCGTGCGGGCTGCGGCCCTGCTCCGAGGATTCCGTGGAGTAAAGGTCCGGCGAGCCGATCATCCTTTTGGCCGCCTCCGGCGCCGCCCAGTAGTCTCCCTTCAAAAATGACCTCATGTCATCTCTGTATTTCCCGTTCCATTCCGCCCAGCGGTTCCAGGCAGGAAAGCTTCCGACCTGATACAGGCCGCCCGCATCCCATGATTCCGCGATCAGCTTCACATCCGACAGAAGCGGGTCTTTGGCCAGGCGCTGCAAAAGAGGCGGATTCGTCATCGGAGAGCCGTCTTCATTTCGTCCCAGAATACTGGCAAGATCAAATCGAAATCCGTCAATGTGATAATTCACTGTCCAGTAATGCAGGCATTCCACGATCATTTCCTGCACGACCGGATGATTGCAGTTGACGGTATTGCCGCAGCCGGAGAAGTTGTAGTAATCGCCCTCAGGCGTCAGCATGTAATAGATGTTGTTATCAAATCCCTTGAAATTGATAAAGGAACCGTTCTCATTTCCCTCAGCCGTATGATTGAACACGACATCCAGGATCACCATGATTCCCGCCTCGTGAAGGCTGCAGATCAGGTCCCGGAGCTCGCTCCCCTCCCGGTTGTATTCCTCCCTGGCTGTATAGCTCGCATTCGGCGCAAAATAGCTGATCGTATTGTAGCCCCAGTAATCCATGAGGCGCTTCCCCTCATGGTTGCGCAGGTCCTGCATCTCGTCAAATTCAAAGATCGGCATCATCTCGACAGCCGTCACCCCAAGCCATTTCAGGTACGGGATCTTCTCCCGGAGCCCCTCAAAAGTGCCGGGACAGGCAACGCCCGCATTTGCGCCCATCGTAAACCCGCGCACATGCAGCTCGTAGATGATCAGGTCCTCCATCTTCAGCCGGCGGTGGGCATGATCGCCCCAGTCATAGGCATGACGTACGACCCGGGCATGGTACACGCCCTCCTCCGCCTGGCGCTCGCCCCAGACCTTCTGTCCCGTAACCGCCTTTGCGTAGATATCCAGAAGGACATGGCGCCTGTCGAACAGCAGTCCCTTCTTCGGATCCCACGGGCCGTCCAGACGGTAGGCATATTCGAACTGGGTGATATCCAGATCAAACACGACCATCGACCACACGTCCCCGATCCGGTAGTCGTGGGGAAATGGAATCACTGCGTACGGTTCTCTCTCGTCGCGATGGAACAGCAGAAGCTCGACATCCTGCGCGCCGTTTGAGTGAATCGTGAAGCTGACCGCTCCGCCATACCCAAGCGCCTGCGCACCGTTCTGCTCATACAGTCCCGGACAGACAGAGTATCCTGCCACACTGTCCCTGGGCTGAAGTATATCGATATCATGATTCAGATTCCGCATATCCATCCTGAATTCCTGTCAAGTCCGCTTCCAGGGTGCTGCATCCGCCGGCATCGGGCGGAAGATGCACCTGTCCGTCATCACAAAAGGAGACCGGCGAAACGCCGGCCTCCCCTTTGTCATTATCCTATAATGAAAGATTCCGGGTAAGGAACCATAGACCTAAACGATCAATCTACAGCCCCTGATCCTTCAGTGCCTGTCTGTCCTGCACTGAACGAAGAACCGATTCTCAAAGCTTCGGGCCGGCCTCCACGAGCGCCTTGCCTGCCTCATTGGTCTCATACTTCTTGAAGTTCTTGATAAAGCGGCCTGCCAGATCCTTTGCCTTCGCATCCCACTCAGACGCGTCGCTGTAGGTGTCGCGCGGATCCAGAATCGCCGGATCAACGCCCGGAAGCTCGGTCGGAACCTCGAAATCGAAGTACGGAATCTGCTTGGTCGGAGCCTTCAGCACATCGCCGTTCAGGATCGCGTCGATGATGCCGCGGGTATCCTTGATGGAAATCCGCTTGCCGGTGCCGTTCCAGCCGGTGTTGACCAGATAAGCCTTCGCTCCGCTCTTCTGCATTCTCTTAACCAGCTCTTCGCCGTACTTCGTCGGATGCAGCTCCAGGAACGCCTGGCCGAAGCATGCCGAGAAGGTCGGGGTCGGTTCGGTGATTCCGCGCTCGGTTCCGGCAAGCTTTGC
>CACXFW010000234.1 GCA_902767065.1 uncultured Lachnospiraceae bacterium
GAAGGCAGACATGTTACGTGAACTGCATATACCGCGGTAAAGAACTCTATTCGGCTATAGATTTCGTTCGCGAGTATAAAAATGCCGCCTTGCGACACAAATGACATATTACCACACACCCCTTGATGATAGCAAGAGGATTTCTCAGGTTTTTCCCATTCTCTGTTACGATTCACAGCCGCTCCACGGGCCTGATCCGGGTTTTGTACTGCCGCTTACAGGCAAGCCTGACGCGTCAGATACAAAGACTCAGACCGGCCGTGAATCGTAACTTCTCTGCCGGACAATTTCATAAGCCAGGACACCGGCCGCAACAGATGCATTCAGGGAATCGATCTCTCCCTTCATCGGAATCGCCGCAACCATATCACACGTTTCTTTCACAAGCCTTCCGACCCCGCTGCCTTCGGACCCGATCACGACGCCGATCGGCCCTGTAAGATTCAGATCATACAGAATCTCGCCGTCCATATCCGCGCATACAAACCACAGACCTTTCTTTTTCAAATCCCCGATGGTCTGAACGAGATTATTGACCCGTGCCACAGGGGTATAGCTGACAGCGCCGGCACTTGCGCTTGCAACCGCAGCAGTCAGTCCCGCAGACCTTCTCTTCGGAATGATCACGCCATGCGCGCCGCACAGATTCGCGGTGCGGATAATCGCGCCAAGATTGTGCGGATCCTCTATTTCGTCCAGAAGAAAGAGGAACGGAGCTTCTCCCTTTTCTTCGGCTTTCTTCAGGATCTCTTCCACATCCACGTATTCATAGGAAGACACATGTGCAATCACGCCCTGATGGTGGCCGGTTAAGGACATTCTGTCCAGACGCTCCTTCGGCACATAATCCACCACCGTGTCCGATTTCTTCGCTCTCCGGATCAGGTCAAGCACGGGACCGTCCGTGAGATTGTCCTGTACATAAAGCCGTTCCACGCTCTGGCCGGCACGGAATGCTTCCCGCAGTGCATTGCGTCCTTCAATCTGAGACTCGTCCGCCGCCCTTTTCTGTCTGTATTCTGGCTCCATAACCTGATATTCCCCGTTCTGATATTCTTTCTGAAGCGCAATCACGTGAATCTTCTGTTATGCCCTCTGGCGCGCACAGCTCCAGGATCCTGTCATACTGCCTTGTCAGATACAGATATCCTATCAGGCATTCAAACCCGGTTGCCTCAAGGTACGCTTCTCTGCCGGCATTTTTCGCCTGATGAGCCGGTTTCGCGTTCCGGCCTCTTCGATAGACCGCCCTCTCTTCTTTTGTCAGATGGCCGCGGATCTGTTCCATCAGGGCCGCCTGGGCCTTTGCGCTGACAATCCCGGAAGCGCTCCGGTGCAGCCGGTCCGGATTGGTCATCCCCCTTTTCAGCAGGACGCTCCGGACAATCAGGTCATAGACCGTGTCCCCGATCCACGCAAGGGACAGAGGCGGATACTGGGACCAGTCCTTCCTGGGAAGATGCATGGATCTGTCGATCACATCTGAGAAGTCTTCCGCTTTGCCTGTATCCGGATACGGCATTCCAAAGCCTTCCTCCCGGCAGGCTGCCTTTTTGCCTTCCGCAGGATTCTGTATCCTGTTCAGTTCCTCTTCCACTTGACGCCCTCTCTGGTATCAAGGAGCGTGATCCCCATTCCGGCAAGCTCGTCACGAATCTCATCCGCACGGGCGAAGTTCTTCGCCTTCCTCGCGGCCTGCCGCTCCTTAATCAGATCTTCGATCCTTAAGTCAAGCACTTCCTCTTTCCGCTCAAACTGCATCCCGAGGAGATCGCCAAGCAGAAGAATCTCCTCCTTCACCGCCGCGCAGAATTCCTTCGAGCTGTCTTCCTTCACGTCACTGTTCGCAAACCGGACCAGGTCGAAAACCACAGAGAGCGCATCCGCCGTGTTGATGTCGTCCTCCATCGCGTCGTCAAAGCGCTGTGTGAACGCAGCCAGTTCCCGGACTTTCTCCTTCTCGTCAGCGCTCATCGCCTCCGCATTCGCATTTTCAATCCGGAAATTCAGATTGTCCACCGCGTTCCGGATCCGCTCAAGGGAAGACTTCGCGCTCTCCATCAGCCTGTCAGAGAAATTCAGCGGACTTCTGTAATGGGCACTGAGCATGAACAGCCTGAGAACCTGCAGGTCATAATGCTGCTCAATCTCACGCACCGTAAAGAAATTTCCAAGAGACTTCGACATCTTATGATTGTCGATATTCAAAAATGCATTGTGGAGCCAGTAATGCGCAAAAGGAACGCCATTGCAGCATTCCGACTGTGCAATTTCATTCTCATGATGAGGGAAAATCAGATCCTCTCCGCCTGCATGAATGTCGATGGTATCCCCCAGATACTTACGGGACATGACCGAGCATTCAATGTGCCATCCGGGTCTGCCGTCACTCCAGGGAGACTTCCAGAACGGCTCCCCCTCCTTCTTCGGCTTCCACAGCACGAAGTCCAGCGGATCCTCCTTCTCATCCTCTCCGGTCACCAGAAGGTCCCTGCCGCCGGAGCGCAGGTCGTCCAGGTTCTTGTGGGAAAGCTTGCCGTACTCCTTGTCCTTCCTCGTGCTGAAATACACCGTTCCGTTCTTTTCGTAGGCAAAGCCTTTTTCGATCAGCGATTCAATCATGTCGATCATCCCGTCGATCTCCTGCGTCGCGCGGGGATGGGTCGTCGCGGGCCGCACATTCATATGCTCCATGTCCTGCCTGCACTCCCTGATATAACGCTCGGAAACCTCCTGGGCGGAAATGCCCTCCTCGATGGACTTTTTGATAATCTTGTCATCGACATCGGTAAAGTTCGATACGTAATTCACCTCGTATCCCTTGTGTTCCAGATAACGGCGGAGCGTATCAAACACGATCATCGGCCGTGCATTTCCGATGTGGATGAAATCATAGACAGTCGGGCCGCACACATAGATGGAAACCTTTCCCGGCGTGATCGGCACAAATTCTTCTCTTTTTTTTGTCAGTGTATTGTACAGCAGCATACGATCTTTC
Organism: uncultured Lachnospiraceae bacterium; assembly: GCA_902767065.1. Classification (GTDB taxonomy): domain Bacteria; phylum Bacillota; class Clostridia; order Lachnospirales; family Lachnospiraceae; genus Porcincola. Next base: position 2,999 of record CACXFW010000234.1, read on the forward strand.
ACCTCTATCAACGACAGTTTATTCCTGACAATATCCGTTCGGATTCAGGTCCCGTAATCGAAACTGCTTCGTCCCTCAGGACTCGAACTTTCGAACGGGATCCGGCTCCTGTCTTTGTCTCTCCGGCTTGCCTGCAGACGGCTCAAAGTCCGGACAGCAGGCATTCTGTAAACCGTTTCAAGTTTATTCACAGGCCTTGGTTTTGTCAACGGTACGAAAAAACAGGTCCTTGCTCCTCAATCAGGCAGACCGCCTGGGCGGCGATCCCTTCTCCCCGCCCGGTGAAGCCCAGATGCTCTTCCGTCGTTGCCTTGATGGACACCCTGCCCGGTTCAACGTGAAGCGCACGCGCGATGCGCTCCTTCATCTGAGGAAGATATGGCATCAGCTTCGGCTTCTGGGCAATGATCACCGCGTCGATGTTCCCAACCGCATAGTGATTTTCTTCCAGCAGCGCCCCAACCTTCTCCAGAAGCAGGATGCTGGAGATTCCTTCGTATTCCGGATCCGTATCCGGAAAATGCTGTCCGATGTCTCCCATGGCGGCTGCCCCGAGCAGGGCATCCATTATCGCGTGGACAATGACATCGGCGTCAGAGTGGCCCAGAAGCCCCAGTTCAAAGGGAATCTCTACCCCTCCCAGGATCAGCTTCCTGCCCTCCGAGAGCCTGTGCACATCATATCCGATTCCAACCCTCATGCCTTCCCCTCTTCAGTCCACCGGACGGATGGAGATCGGGCTCTTCCCGATGCCCCAGAACGCTTCCGCGTTTCCGAACGGGTCTGCCGGAATTCCGGCCTTTTTCTTCTTGCCCTTCTTCTCTGTTTCGGCCGGGTGAAGGTCCAGCTTCTCCAGCACATCGCTGATCTTCTTCACCGGGAAGATCTTCAGTGCGCTCTTCACTTCCTCCGCCACCTCATCCAGGTCCTCCCTGTTCTCTTCCGGGATAAAGACCTGACGGATTCCGGCTCTTTGGGCTGCCATGAGCTTCTCGGGCAGCCCCCCGATCGGCATCACGCCGCCTCTGAGGGACACTTCACCGGTCATCGCCCACTCCGGGCTTACTTCACGGCCGGTCACCAGGGACGCAAGGGCCGTTGTAAGGGTAATTCCCGCGGAAGGCCCGTCCTTCGGGATCGCGCCCTCCGGAACATGGATGTGAAGGTCATTTTCCGAAAACAGCTTCACCTTATCCGGATACATCGCCTTGACCAGGGAAATCGCGATCTGGACCGATTCCTTCATGACATCGCCAAGCTGTCCTGTAATGACGACCTTTCCGCTGCCCTTCGTAAAGAGTGTCTCGATGAACAGAATCTCCCCTCCGGCCGCAGTCCATGCAAGCCCTGTCACAATCCCCGGACGCTTCTCTTCCGTGACAAAGTCATGGCGGATCGGCTTCTGGTCCAGATATTTCCTCAGATTCTCCGGCCTGACCACAACCTTTTTCCCGCGGGCGTCTCCGTCCTTGTCCACTTTCTCCAGGGTCCCGGAGGACGCGTCCGGGGAGGAGTGCTTTTTCAGATGCTTCCTTTCCCTGTTCTCCACGACCTCCACGGCCGCATAGCGGCACAGCGTATCCATCTGCTTCTTCAGACCGCGGACGCCGCTCTCCATCGTATAATGGTCGATCACCGCGCGGATCGTCTCATCCGGTACCTCCAGATCCTTTTCGCCGATCCCCGTCGCCTTTCTTGCGCGCGGCAGCAGATGGCGCTTCGCGATCTGGAATTTCTCCACTGCGGTGTAACCCGGAAACTGGATGACCTCCATCCGGTTTTGCAGCGGCTCGGGAATCGTATCGGTCGTGTTCGCCGTGCAGACAAACAAAACGTCCGACAGATCGTACGGCACATTCATATAGTGATCCGTAAAGCTGAAGTTCTGCTCCGGATCAAGCACCTCCAAAAGCGCGCTCGCGGGATCCCCGCTGTAATCCTTGCTCAGCTTGTCGACCTCATCCAGGACAATGACCGGATTCGAAGTGCCGGCATTCTTCATCGCATTCATCAGGCGGCCGGGCATCGCTCCGATATACGTCCTTCGGTGGCCGCGGATCTCAGCCTCATCCCGCACGCCGCCCAGGGAAATGCGTACGTATTTGCGTCCAAGCGCTTTCGCGATGCTCTGGCCGATGCTCGTCTTGCCGGTGCCCGGAGCGCCGACAAACAAAAGGATCGATCCGGACTGCTTTCTGTTCAGGCTCATTACCGCAAGCTGCTGGATGATACGGCTCTTGACCTTCTTCAGGCCATAGTGATCCTCATCCAGAACCTCCCGGGCCTTCTCAAGATCTATTTTTCTGTACTTCGCCTTCTTCCAGTCAAGGGACGTCACAAAATCCAGATAATCATACAGCATTCCGTACTCATGCGAATTCTTGCCCTCCTGCTTCATCCGCCCGAGCACCTTGTCGGCTTCCCTGCGCGCTGTCTCATTCATGCCGGACTCTTCAATCATCTTCTGGAATCGTGATACGTCCGACACATTTTCCGGATGCATGTTATCCAGCTGGTCCTGCAGGAATCCGATCTGCTTTTTCAGAGCGTCTTCCCGGTAGAGCTTCTCATTGGTCTCCTTCGCATGCTCCTGGGCTTCGGTGCTCACATCTGACACGGCTATAAACCCATACAGGGCCTTTTCGATCAGATCCAGCCGCTCCGAATCCCGGTCCACCTCCAGAATGTGATACTTTTCTTCCGCATCCAGAGTCAGGTAAGAGCTGAGGGCCGTGATACACTCCTCCATGCTCTTCCAGCGGTTCACATAAGACCTTGCCATCAGTCCCCACGGGAACTTCTGCAGGAACTCATAGAGCCTGCCCTTCATCGCGTCCAGGCTGATCCTGCGGGTATCTTCGCTCACATCGTGAATATCCTCCCGGATCACTGCCTCCGCGAAGATCTCCCGCTCAGACGTCAGAATGGACCTGATATCCATGCGGTTTTCCGTGCGCACCGTAATATCCCCGTCATCATCCACGGTCTCGATCACACCGTTCAGTCCGATGGGGTAGAAATCTTCCTGGCCAAGATGCTTCCTGCTCTTCTCATTCTTCTGAAACAGGAACAGCACCTTATCGCCTTCCCGCATTCTGGCGGAGGAAGTTTCATCAAAAAAATCCTTCTTGAATGTCAGTGAGATATTCGGAAGGATAATCATGTTATAAACAGGTATCGTAATCATATGGTCGTCCTCCTCGGTAACACCGGGCAGTTCCTTCCCCGGAAATCATCCATGCTATCTGTACGGTTGGACCGCTTCAGCGATCCAGCTTAATCCCCTCATTCGCAAAACCCGCGCTTCGCGCTCATTAAACTGCCTGCGCATCCGCGTACTGCTCATCAGGGAGGGTAGAATACATGTTGGTCGTGAACTAACCATACCACCACATATTAGCAGAGTCAATACATGAGTGCTAATTTAATTGTGTAAAATCTATGTTCAGAACAGTCCCAGACATCCTCTCTGTCAGGACTTCCACTGTCGTTGCTTCCACGCAGACTTCTGCCTCCGGTTCCGGCTGTGCGCCTGTGCCAGTACCGGTTCCGCGTCAGATTGGGGCTGCTTCTTTCCTTCCCCCTCCTGCGCTTTTGGCTGCTTCACTTCCCCGTCTCCCGGCTCTTCCGGGAGCGGCACTTCCGGCAGACTTGCCTCTTCTCGCAGCGGCACTTCCGGCTGAGGTTCCTTGGCCTCATCCGTTTCCTGCGGGATCAGATTCCACCCCTTTTCCTGCACAGGCTCCTCAGAATTCTTCTTCTTCACCAGCTTACCCTTGAGCCAGGTAAACGCATTCTGCGTCTGTGCCGCGGCGCCGCCGACCGCTTCTCCCGTCCTGTCCGCAGCGCTTCCGGCAATCCGGCCAACCTCCTGCCCTGCTTCCTTCAGATCCTTTGCAACCTTCGCGCCGGTCGTTTCCAGGCGGATGTCCAGCCGGACGCCGCACTTCGCACAGTACTTGTCTCCTGAGGCAGCCGGACGCCCGCAGGTCGGGCAATACACAATTCCCTTGATATGGTTCAGCTGCTCCGTGTACACTGCTATGTTCGCATACGCCACCTTCACCGCAGCCCACTCATCCTCCATTCCGGCCCTGGGCAGATCCGGATTCTCCTTATAAACCGCCTCCCCGATCAGGGCAAACAGTCTCTCCAGAGACTTTTTCTCCTGCGAGATCCGGTTTGAAATTGTAACTGAATCACTCACTTTCTGTACCCCATTCTTCGTATCCTGCCCGAGCTTGGACAGCTTCTTCCCCAGATCACTGAATCCCATGGAATTCCTCCCGCTCATAAAGCTGCGGTAACTATTCAGCACCCCCATTGCTCAGAACACTTCGTGTTCTTCGCTGTGGGCGGACAGAGCGGTTTCACCGCTTGTCCGCC
>CACXFW010000235.1 GCA_902767065.1 uncultured Lachnospiraceae bacterium
ACACTTTCTCTGGGGGCTTCAACTGCTCAGCTGAGCTGGGAGAAGGTTCTGTCTGTGTCCGGGAAGGCGTCCTCAGAACCCGTACAGTAATCATCAATAACCCGGGAAGGCTCTCAGGGATCAATCCGCCTGATTGTTTTCTGAACAGATTCTATAGATACAGGGAGGATCCAGATCGCGTACGAAAGAACGGGTCCGAAGGACGAAGCAGCTCCGATCAGGAGATCGGCATCCGAACGGGGATTGTCAGGAATAAACGATCGTTTATCTAGGAGGAAGCCAGTGAACACAGGGAAGAGACAACCTGCTGCATCGGTTCATCTTACAGGCAGCATCAGAACAATCCTGATCAGGATCTTAATGCTTCTTGCAGGAGTGTCCGTATCCTGGATGATTGCGGCAGGGCCTGCTTTTGCGGATATCATACCGGAGGAACTGGAAGCTCTGAACCACAGCCGTCTTTATGTACTCCTTCCTCCGGATTATGATCAGGAGCAGAAGTATCCATCTGTCTACTTTATGCCGATCGACGGGATGGATGCGCGGCTTTTCTTCGGGGATGGAACCCTGGACCGGATCCTGGAGCTGGAGGAAGCAGGGAAGATTCCCGGGATGATCTGTGTCTTTCCTCAGTTTGACGCTGAGGAAGAGGTGTTCGGGCAGGCTCAGGCGGCAATCCGTGCGGTTGAGGAGAAGTATCCGGCAGTTCCGGATGCTTCGATGCGCGGCGTGATCGGAACCGGAGTCGGGGGATATCTGGCCTTTTTGCTTGGATACGGAGCGAAGGAGGGAGAGATCGAAGAAGCGCCGATCATGTTCAGCGCGATCGCCAGTCACTGCGGGGACTTCACATCCGGGCAGAATCCTTATCTCAGCCGGTATGGGGACATCTGCAGCATCCTGGAAGGACCTGTCGGATCATTTGGAGCAGATACACGGTGGCTTAAAGCTTATCATACCTATCTGGACTGTGTTTCTGAAAGTGATCTGACCTGGGCCAGGGGAGGCTCTGCGGACATTGCCTCCCTGTACCGATACGGCGGACTGTCTGACAGCAGCAGCCTTCCGGCCTGGGATTATTCCGTTTTTGAGTATTCTATCCTTCCGGAGGATCATTACGGAGCATGGCAGGACCATATCGAACACTCTCTGCTGGGATTTGCTGCTGCGTTCGGCATGACCGATGTTACTCAGGAGACTGAGTCAGTGCTCCCGTATCCGGAAAAGGAATCAGATCCCGTTCGAAAGGGCGGGTCCGAAGGACGAAGCAGTTTCGATGGCGGGACCGGCATCCAAACGGATCCTGTCAGGAATAACCGATCGTTGACAGAGGAGGAAAAGGTTACTGCAGGGCCGGACCGCAGGATTGACCTGATGGGAGACTGGTATTTCACGACAGTGGATGCCCTGAGAGAATCTGATCCCGGGATCGATGGAAATGACATTGACAAGATCGTGGGAACGGACTGGAAGAGCTGGGACGTGGTACTGCCCGGCCAGGACTGGTGGACGGAAGATTTTGCTTCCAGCCTGAAAAACAACCCGTACTATGTAGGGTATGCCTGGTACGTCAGGGAGTTTGAGATTCCGGAGAACTTTGATGTGACAGGTCTTCAGATTGAAGCGGGAAGGGTGGACGAAGCGGATGAGGTGTACGTGAATCAGGTCCGGGTCGGACAGACAGGGATCCCGGATGAAGGCGGGAGCTATGATGGAACCAATCCGTGGGAGGAAGAGCGGGTCTACCCTCTTCCGGATGACCTGCTCCATGCAGGAACAAACGTTGTCTGCGTACGGGTATGCAACAGCAGCGGGATGGGCGGATGGTATGCCGGTCCGATCCGAATCAGCGCAATTCAGGAGATGGAGGCTCCGAAAGAGAGTGAAGACAGATTCTATACAGCCTCGTTTGCATCGGATTCCCTTCTGGGGCAGGAGATCGAGTACCGTGTCTATCTGCCGGAAGGCTATTATGAATCCGAATCCCGCTATCCGGTGATCTACATGCTTCATGGATATGGCTCCACCGGAAAGTCTTTTGAGATCAGCGGGGTGCCGGGGGTGCTTGACGAGGGGATCGCTTCGGGAGAGATTCCTCCCTGCATTGTGATCTTCCCGTCGGACGGGCATCCGCAGAAGGCAAGCTGGTGGTCTGCAGCCTATGCGGACATGCTGAATGAGGACCTGGTCAGACAGGTTGACAGTACCCTCAGGACCGTTGACAGCCGCGAATACCGGTTCCTCGCGGGAGAGTCCATGGGCGGAGGCGGCGCTTACCTGAACGCTCTTGACCATCCGGAATTATACGGCGGCGTGCTCGATCTGTATGGGGCGCTGCGCTATACCGGTTCTCTGGGGACTTTTCTTGAGATGGATGCGGAGCAGCTGGGGGAATTCCGCCATTATATCATCTGCGGAAATCATGATATGTACTGTTTTGACATAGACCATATTCAGATGGGAAAGCATCTGTATGAGCTGAAGGTACCGAATGTATTCGAAATTGATAACGGAGAGCACAGCTCATCGTTCTATCTGCCCAGGCTGAAAGAGGGGTTTGCGTATTTGCTGTCCGGCCTGGCTTTGGTGGAGTGACGAGAGAGGCGGCAGGAGCATTATCTCAGGGAATCGCCGGCCG
>CACXFW010000236.1 GCA_902767065.1 uncultured Lachnospiraceae bacterium
GAGTGTAGACTTTTGGGGGTCGGAACGAAGGATCCCTGTGTCTGCCTTGGGACTGGCCGGGGTGAGACCTGTAACGCGCGGGTTTTGCGAATGAGGGGACGGAGCCTAACCGCTTGTCGGACGGACATGAATCCATTATAATCGGATTGTGCCTGAGAAAGGAGGTCCTTTACCATGAGTACCATGAAGCTGACGCTTCTCACAGATTTTTATGAACTGACAATGATGCAGGGATATTTCAAAACCGGACGCAATCCGAAGGTTGTGTTTGACGCGTTCTACCGCACCAATCCGGATGACGGAGGATACGCGGTCTGTGCCGGCCTGGACCAGCTGATCGATTATGTGAAGAGGCTTTCCTTTGACGAAGAAGACATCGCCTATCTGCGCTCCACCGGGACATTTGACGAGAGCTTTCTGGAATACCTTCTGCATTTCCATTTCTCCGGAGACCTCTATGCGATCCCGGAGGGAACCGTGGTTTTTCCAAGAGAGCCTCTGGTCAAGATCATCGCGCCCATCATGGAAGCGCAATTGATTGAGACGGCTCTTCTGAACATCATCAATCATCAGTCCCTGATCGCGACAAAGGCGGCCCGTGTGTGCTACGCCGCCCAGGGAGGCGCCGTCATGGAATTCGGTCTGCGCCGCGCGCAGGGTCCGGACGCAGGCACCTATGGGGCCAGGGCGGCTGTCATCGGCGGCTGCGTGGGGACCTCGAACGTTCTGACGGGACAGCTCTTCCATGTGCCGGTCATGGGTACGCACGCGCACAGCTGGATCATGAGCTTCCCGAGTGAATTCGAAGCGTTCTGTACCTACGCAAGGCTCTATCCGGACAATTGTACGCTTCTGGTCGATACCTATGACACGCTGCATTCCGGTGTTCCGAACGCGATCCGGACCTTCCGCCAGATGCAGGAGGAAGGGATCCGGCTGAAGAAATTCGGAATCCGGCTTGACTCCGGCGATCTCGCCTACATGTCCAAGAGAGCGCGCGCGATGCTCGATGAGGCAGGCTTTACGGATGCCACGATCACGGCAAGTTCCGATCTGGATGAATATCTGATCCAGTCCCTGATGGCCCAGAGGGCGGCGATCAATTCCTGGGGCGTCGGGACCAACCTGATCACCTCGAAGAATACGCCAGCCTTCGGCGGCGTCTATAAGCTGGCCGCAATCGAGGATGAGAACGGCCGCCTGATCCCGAAGATCAAGCTCTCTGACAACACGGAGAAGATCACGAACCCGGGCAACAAGAAGATCTACCGGATCTATGACAGGCAGTTTCACAAGATCCGTGCCGACCTGATCTGCCTGGAGGACGAGGAGTATGATCCTTCCCAGGATCTGATTCTGTTCGATCCGAAGGAAACCTGGAAGAAAACAAAGCTCAAGGGCGGCACCTATGAGATGCGCCAGCTTCTCGTTCCGGTCTTTCTGGGCGGGGAATGCGTCTATGAGTCACCGTCCGTGATGGAGATCCGGGATATCTGCACCATGGAGAAGGAGTCCCTGTGGGATGAGACAAAGCGGTTTGTGAATCCGCACGAGATGTATGTGGACCTGTCGGACCGACTCTTCCAGATCCGTTCAGAGCTGCTGGAGGAAATGAGCCGGAAGCAGCTGCAGGATGCGTAAAGACCTGTACAGAACCATAACAAAAAGCTGTGAAGGCGGAGAGAGCTTCTCCGCTTTTCACAGCTTTTTTCATCCGCAAAATCAGTCAGTCGATCACGCAGATCCATCCCTCCGGTGCCTCGAGCCGGCCCATCTGGATGCCGGTGAGCGTATCGTAGAGCTTCTTCATGACCGGTCCGATATCATTCATTCCATCCGGGAACTCATAGAAGGTTCCGTGGTCACAGATCTTTCCGACCGGGGAAATGACGGCCGCGGTGCCGCACAGTCCGCACTCGGAGAACACGCCCATTCTCACCTCGTCGAACAGCACCTCGCGCTCTTCCACCCTCATGCCCAGAATCTCCTTCGCAATGTAGACCAGGCTTCTGCGGGTGATCGACGGCAGGATGCTGGAGCTCTTCGGCACAACCAGGGTACCGTCTCTTTGCACGAGGAGCACATTCGCCCCGCCGGTCTCCTCGATCTTCGTGCGGGTCGCAGGATCCAGATACAGGTTCTCATCGAAGCCATTGCGGTGCGCGTCCATGATCGCGTGCAGGCTCATGGCATAGTTCAGCCCGGCCTTGATGTGTCCGGTTCCATGCGGCGCGGCGCGGTCAAAGTCGGAAATGCGGATCGTAATCGGCTTCACGCCGCCCTTGAAGTACGGTCCGACCGGCGTGGTCAGAATCCGGAACTGATACTCATCCGCGGGCTTGACGCCGATGACCGGATTGCTGCCGAACATATAGGGACGGATATACAGTGTCGCGCCGCTTCCATAAGGGGCGACCCAGGCTTCATTCGCCTTCACGGTCTTCTTCACGGCCTCAACCCACTGATCGACCGGATAAACCGGCATCTCAAGACGCTCGCAGGAATCCTTCATCCGCTGCGCGTTAAGGTCCGGACGGAACGTAACGATATGTCCGTCCTCGGTCGTATACGCTTTCAGACCCTCAAAGCAGGACTGGGAATACTGCAGGACCCCGGCGCACTCATTGATCACGACATTCGCGTCCTTAGTCAGCGTGCCCTCCTCCCATGCGCCGTTTTTGTAATTCGCGACAAACCGGTAGTCCGTCTCCATATAGCCAAAGCCAAGTGACGACCAGTCAATCTGTTTCTTTTCCACCATAATCAACCCCTGCCTTTCCATGTGCACAACTCTTTTTTCGAGTTTATCACCACGTTTTTTTACAGTCAACAATCTGGATGCAATTGCCTTTCCGTGCCGTTTGACGTATAGTTAATATGTATAAGGAAATTTATGCCCGCAGAAAGACGGCGGACCAGGGGAGAGATAGATGTGATGCAGAAAAAAGGACGGAAACGAATACACCATTCAGCGATCGCAGGGCTGTCCGCGCTCGCGCTTCTGGCTGGCAGTACGCCAGGATATGCGGATGAGATCACGCTGGATGACGGAACCTCCGATTACCAGGAGGGTGGCGGATCCATCGACGCGGGAGGATCGATCGATACCGGTGGCTCAGACAGTCCCTTCCTGATTGAGGATTCCGGCGAAGATGTCATGTACAATGCGGGCGTTCCGATGGATACGCTGCAGGATGCCATGGAATCGGGCGATACGAAAACCCTCGAAAAGATCGCGAGCCTCGGCGCCCTGACCAGCAACCCGGCTTCCTCTTCCAAAGACTCCTCCGGTTCCGGAATCGGAGGCGGCGGCGCGTACCGCGGGGTGGATGAGGATGACGTAGACGACGAAGAATACTATGACCTGCACCTGGATGAAGGCGACGCAGACGAGGTTGAAACCAGCCAGACCGATGTCAGCGAAAGTCCCGGTCCTCTGATGGCCGCGAGCGCGGAGCGCGTGCAGGAACATCTCAACGCCTTGACTCAGGTAGACAGTCCGACCGGGTCGGACGGTGAGCTGACCATCGCGGCATATATCGAGACAAAGATGGGAGAGATGGGCTATACAGTCCAGGAGCAGGCATTTCATGAAGGCGTGCTGAACGAGGACGGCATAGACGCGCCGGGCGTAAACATTCTTGCGGAGCGCGGCGCGAACTCGCAGACCAACCGCAAGCAGGACATTTTCCTGGTAGTAACCCATTATGACTCGAAGCGTTCTCCCGACGAAGGGGATCCCTTCGCAAATGACAAGTCGGGAGCCGCTGCCCTGATCGAATCGGCGCGGATCCTGTCGGAGGTCGTCACGGATACCGATATCTGTTTCCTCTTCCTGTCCGGAGAGGAGGACGGAGGGTACGGCGCGCAGAGCTTCCTCTCGGCACTGAGCGAGGAAAATCTCTCCCGCATCTCAGGGGTACTGTCCGTCGAGCGCGTCGGCTACGACTCGGGTACCCCCTACGTGCTCAAGACGCTGACCGGGGAGAGCAACCCCATCGGCGACATCGTGCAGCCGCTTGGGATCGCGAACGACGCGCATCTTTCGCTCCGTGACCAGCAGACGGATCTGGATGAGGATGCCGGAACCTGGGTCGGGGTCGGCGAGAGCTCTGACGGTTACATCGATGACAGGACCGCCGCGCAGATCGCTGCCGC
>CACXFW010000237.1 GCA_902767065.1 uncultured Lachnospiraceae bacterium
CTTGCCTGTAAGCGGCAGTACAAAACTCGGATCAGGCCCGTGGAGCGGGAACTTCCCCACAACCGGGAACAACAAGCTGCGAAGCAGGAACACAGTTCAGATCACGGATACCAATGCCACGCAATCCCCTCATACCGGTACCAGCTGGTTCCATTCATATAAGCCTGGTACAGGCTGTCCTTCACATCCTGGTCCGCGGTGTAATAATGATTGAAGTTCCGTTCATCGAAGAAACGGTACACCGTAACATCTGATGTCTCAGGCACGTACCACGCAATCCCCTCATATTCATAATGGTCTTTTCCGGAAGCAAGATCCTCCGCAAGCTGTTCCTTCTCCGTCTCGCTGGTCGTGTAAAAATGATCCAGGGTGCTCTTGTTCCAGAAGCGATATACCGGCACATTCTCCTCATTCGGAGTCTGCTCGACATGCCCTGTGATCCCCTGATACTGGTATGTACTTGTCCCCAGGCTGTAATCTTTCACAAGCTGGTTCATTTCCTTCTCAGAAGCGGTCCAGAAATAGTCCTTCATTACGGGGCTGTAAAAACAGTAAACCGGTACCATGACAACCTCCGTGATTTTGTATTCGACGTCATAGTCCCAGCGCGGACCGCTGTTGTTGTAAACAGGCGGTCCGGTAATCGTATCCGCTGAAGCGGCAGCGCTCATCATCATGAATAAGGAAACCACAGCAAGTACCAAAACCATATGTTTTCTCTTCATCCCATCCTCCTTTTCCCGTATAAACCATCGCGGCATCTGTTCCGTACCCGTACAGCACACATCGCAAAAGGCTCTGTGCTGAATCGTGATACATCATGCAGGAATCCTTGCATACCGCTCCCCGTTAAGCACCCTGAGCATATGGCTCATCAAGGTCACATTTCCATCAAACCAACGGCCCGGCTGACAGACGCGGCGCATTTCCCGGAAAAACACGGAGGGGTGGGAAGACTTGAGGAGTGCTTTTGTCAGTTCGCCCATGATCCGTTCCGAGGCAAGCGCTGTCAGATCCATCCGCGAGGAATATTCAGGAGATTCTTTCGCCGCCCAGATATACCTGCTTCAGATTCCATTCCCCGTCGCACACCAGAAAGTCCGCCCATTTCCCCGCATTAAGGCTTCCGATCTCTGCCTCCGTACCCGTCTCCTTCGCCGGAATGATCGTCGCGGCCCTGATGGCTTCCTCCTTCGGGATCCCGAAGCGGATCGCGTTGACCATGTCCGTATACAGGTTGGACACTGCCCCTGCCAGGTTCCCGTCCGATATCCTGGCCTGGCCGTCCTTCAGCGTGACCATCTGGCCGCCCAGCTCATACCTGCCGTCCGGCATGCCGCAGCAGCGAAGCGCGTCCGAGATCAGGCAGATCCTTCCCGGAAACAGCCTGAACGCCATCCGTACGACGCTCGGGTGCACATGCAGCCCGTCGCAGATCAGCTCCGCCGTCACATCCTCTCTCTCGCTCGCAGCGCCGATCACGCCGGGCGAGCGGTGATGAATCGGCGGCATCGCGTTGAACAGGTGGGTCAGATGAGTGGCGCCTGCCTCAAACCCGCGCCGCGCCTTATCATAGCCGGCATCGGTATGCGCCACGGATACCCTGCAGACCGCCGCCACCTTCCGTATGAAGTCTTCCGCGCCGTCAAGCTCCGGCGCGACATCCACGATCCGGATCAGGCCGCCGCACTCACGCTGCAGGTCCATAAACCCCTCCACATCCGGCAGTTTCAGGTATGCGCTGTTCTGCGCGCCTTTCTTCTTCCCGGAAAAGTATGGTCCCTCCATATGGATGCCGGCCATTCTCGCCGCGTCCCCCGGATGCTCTCCGGCATACCTTGCCGCAGTCTGAAACGCACAGCGAAGCCTGTCATACGGAAGCGTCATGGAGGTGGGGGCAAAGGACGTGATTCCATGGGCCGCCAGATATTTCCCCATCCGGACCAGTCCCTCCTCATCCGCGTCGGAAAAATCGCAGCCGGAGTTTCCATGGGTGTGGATGTCCACAAGGCCCGGTATCACATACATGCCTTCCAGATCCGTCCGCGAGGCAAATTCCGGAAAAGCCGCTGAGGAAGTCTTCGAAAGAGCCGCTGAAGAAATCTCCGGAATAATCTCCCTGATCTTCCCGTCAGATACGGAAAAGCCACCTTTGATGAATCCCTTCTCTCCCTGGAAAATTAAAGCATTGTAATACAGCATGCTCATTTTCTCTTCCCTTCCCGTGATTCCCCTCACATAATCAGCTAAGTTCACACCCCGGCCAGCCCCACAGACCCGGGCGGTGAGGCTGGCCGGGGTGTGAACTGTAACCAGAATCAGATCCTGCCCTGC
>CACXFW010000238.1 GCA_902767065.1 uncultured Lachnospiraceae bacterium
GCTCCTCATGATCGTGGTCATGATGTTCGTGCTCATGCTCCTCATGATCGTGGTCATGATGTTCGTGCTCATGCTCTTTCATTTCCGCCAGCAGCTGGTCTGCAAGAGATACGGACTGCTCCATCGCTTCATGGATCGTTGTTCCGCTGAGCTCGTCCCAGGGAGTCGTGATGATGGTAGCATCCGGGTTCTTCTCACGGATCATGTTGATCGACTCATCGATCTTCTCCTTCGAAGCATTCTGCGTTCTGGACAGAATGATCGTTCCGGCGCTCTCAATCTGGTTATTGTAGAACTCACCGAAGTTCTTCATATACATCCTGACCTTCTTCACATCTGCGACCGTAACCAAAGATCCGATCTCCAGATCGCATTCCTTCGATGTGTTTTCAATTGCGCCGCGGATATCGGACAGCTTCCCTACGCCCGATGGCTCGATGATAATGTGGTCCGGGTGAAACTGCTCCACAACCTGCTTCAGCGCCTGGGAAAAATCACCAACCAGGCTGCAGCAGATGCATCCGGAATTCATTTCCGTAATGTTGATGCCGGCTTCCTTGAGGAAACCGCCGTCAATCCCGATCTCACCAAACTCATTTTCGATCAGGACAACCTTCTGGCCGGCAAACACATCACTGATCAGCTTCTTGATCAGCGTAGTCTTTCCTGCACCGAGGAACCCTGAGATAATATCAATCTTTGCCATGTCCTTCACCTCTGTTAACGACTGATAGACTATTAAATTGAATGCAATTTTTTCGGTTCGTATTATAGTACACACCCATAAAAAAAACAAGCCGGGCGCGCCGGCATGTTTTCTCCCGCCTGATGCTGCGGGCTTATTACGATTCACGGCTCCTTCCCCACAGACCGTGAATCGTCTGCGCTGACGCGCATCCGTCGCTGCTTCGCAGCTTGTTGTTCCCGGTTGTGGGGAAGTTCCCGCTCCACGGGCCTGATCCGGGTTTTGTACTGCCGCTTACAGGCAAGAGTGCCGCGTCAGATACAAAAACTCAGATCGGCCGTGAATAGTAACAAGATCCTGGATCATTATGATACACGAGACTTGAATATCCTATGATTTCTGATAAAATACACAGAAGTGAATCCTTGCAGCGGATCGCAGCGCCGCTTCTTGCCTGGTACGGAAAAAACTGCCGGGATCTTGAGTGGAGAAGGGAGCCGCTGCCTTACTATGTCTGGGTGAGCGAGATCATGCTCCAGCAGACGAGAGTGGAAGCGGTGAAGCCTTATTTTTCCAGGTTTATCGGGGCGCTTCCGGACATTCCTTCCCTCGCGGCCTGTCCGGAGGAAAAGCTTCTGAAGCTCTGGGAAGGCCTGGGGTATTACAACCGTGTGCGCAATCTGAAAAAGGCAGCGCAGCTGGTTGTGAGAGAGTATGAAGGTGCTCTTCCTGGGGATGTGAATGCGCTTAGAAGGCTTCCGGGGATCGGTTCTTACACTGCCGGAGCAATCGCATCGATCGCATTTGGCATCCCTGCGCCCGCGGTCGACGGGAATGTCCTCAGGATCCTTTCACGGATCGATGCGAATGAATCGTGTATCGACGATGGGAAGGTGAAGGCGGCTTTCGAGGACCGGATCCGGACGTTTCTTCAGGCAAGGATGGAACAGATTCATCCGGGGAGATTCAACCAGGCGCTCATGGAGCTCGGAGCTTTGGTCTGCGCGCCGAACGGGAAGCCCTCGTGCGAAGACTGTCCCGTGGAAGAGATGTGTCTTGCAAGGAAGAGGAACCTGACCGGATCCATTCCGGTCCGAAAGGAAAAAAAGGCGAGGCGTCAGGAAGAGAAGACCGTCCTTGTCATCACGGACCGGTCGAATGTCCTGATCGGGAAACGTCAGGATAAAGGGCTCCTCGCAGGGCTTTGGGAGTTTCCGAATTATCCCGGGCATCTTTCTTACGGGGAGGCGCTCCTGGAAGCGAAAAAGCATGGTGTGTCCGCGCTCCGGATTCAACCCCTGCCGGATGACGAACACATTTTCACGCATGTGACCTGGCGGATGTCAGGATACCTGATCCAGGCAGAGGAGATGGACGCCCTGAGGCCCGGCGAACGTTTTAAGGCTGTCAGAATTGAGAAGATAGAGGAGGAATACTCGATCCCTTCCGCGTTTTCACGCTTTTCAGCGTACCTGAAGGGAGAGGAAGGAACCAGATGAAGATACTTACCGTTGCGATTCCGTGCTACAATTCGGAATCTTATATGAGAAAATGCATTGATTCCCTGCTTCCGGGCGGGGATGACATAGAGCTCCTGATCATTGATGACGGATCGACAAAGGATCATACCCTGGAGATTGCGAGAAGCTATGAGGCGCTGTATCCCGGGATTGTCCGCGTGATTCATCAGAATAACAAGGGACACGGCGGCGCTGTCAATACGGGGATCAGCGAAGCATCCGGAGTTTATTTTAAGGTTGTCGATTCCGATGACTGGGTTGATTCCAGGGTATTACTCCGTGTGATCAAGCGTCTGAAGATGCTGGAGGAGAGAAATACACCGGTTAACATGTTTCTCACCAACTTCGTCTATGACAAGGAGGGGGCCTGGAGAAAAAATGTCATGCAGTTCCGCCATGCGTTCCCGCAGAACAGGATTATTTCCTGGGACGATCTGGGGCATCTGAGGCAGACGCAGTATATTCTCATGCACAATATCATTTACCGGCATGATGTTCTGGTGAAGTCCGGACTGAGGCTGCCGCTGCATACCTTCTATGTGGACAACCTGTTCGCGTATCAGCCGCTGCCTTACTGTGAGAAGCTTTATTACATGGACGTAAACCTCTATCATTACCAGATCGGGCGTGAGGACCAGAGCGTCAATGAGAAGATCATGATCAGCCGGATCGACCAGCAGATCCGGGTCAACAAGATGATGATCGATGTTTTCACCGGGCAGAACTGGAGCGGTCTGGACAAGAACGTCCGCAAGTATATGATGAACTACCTCAACAAGATCATGACGGTCACCTCCGTGCTGCTTCTGGTCGGAGGGACGCAGGATGACTATGAGAAGAAACGGGATATCTGGGGATACCTGAAAAGGAAGGATGAGAAGGTGTATGTACGCCTGAGGATCTCGTTCCTTGGAATGTGGATGAACATGCCCGGGAGCCTTTCCCACAAAGCGGTCGTGCGGGGATACAAGGTTCTCCGCAGGTTTATTCATTTTAACTGATGAGGAGCGCTCGCAGCACGATTCCGGATAAGCGCCAGGCGGTTCTTTTCCGGTTTGGAGGATTCCACCGGCACAGGACGATGTTAACCAGTATTTGAAGACAGACAGGACAGGGAGCCA
>CACXFW010000239.1 GCA_902767065.1 uncultured Lachnospiraceae bacterium
AGACAGGTAAAGATCCGCTTCCGGATAATTCCCGGTGCCGCTCACCACATGCACCCGGTCCTCTATCGCAAGCTCTTCTATATTCCAGGTGTAGGGACTGTGATTCTGCATGGTGACATTATAGATGAAGAACGGCTCGTCGCTTTCCGCCTTCGCCTCCTCATACTCGGCGATAACCCGGTCAATGTCCGCATCATCGGATACTCTTCCGAAGATCGTTTCCGCATCCGGGAAGTCCTCCAGGAACAGAAGATGGTCAAATCCAAACAGTCCGTAAACCTTCTTCCGGTTATAACCGCTGGGCAGATAAGGATGCATGCCGACCGTATGGCGGTAGCCTTCATTTTCCAGCGCCGAATCCAGATTCGGCATCGGTTCCTTGATGTACAGCTGGTACGGTGTGGAGGAAGGCGGCGCGAATCCGACCGAATCTCCGGTCAGCACCTCGTATTCCGTATTCGCGGTACGTCCGCCGTAGCTGGAAACGTAGAGCCTGCCGCGGATCGTGTTCTCGTTCAGGGAATCAAAGAAGGGGCAGACTTCCTTGTCTGTCTCAAAGTTCATGCAGGACTGCAGATCGGTAAATGCCTCATCCATGATGAAGAGGACATTTGGCCGAAAAGGTCCAGACTCTGCCTGCGCCGCAGATTCCTCCGGTGCAGAGGCCTCCTCCGGATACCTTGCCTCGATCTCCTTCACTTTCTCAAGGCTGTACCCCTCCGGCTCCTCCACCACCATCAGCTGGGCGCTGTACAGGAAGGTCAGGATCGATCCGTTGTTTCCGTAGCTCTTCTCCGGACGGAAGGTGTTCAGCGTGACGCCACTGTTGCGAAGCATCCTGGTGTGCAGATAGACACGGTCCGCCAGAATCGTCAGAGCAAACACAACGGCCAGTGCGATCCCTCTCCATTTCCAGGCGGAGAAGATCATTACATACCCGCTCCACCGGATGAGATAGCACCAGACGATCGTAAACATCACCAGAATGAGCGTGTTGGAATTGATCCTGTAATCATATCCGGCCGCAACATTTGCCGCCGTTCCCAGCACCGTCAGGTCAGAGGCGAGAAAGGCCTCTCCGCGCAATGCATAGACGAAGTAGCACACCACGCCAAACACGCAGACCGTGACTGCCGTCAGGATCGAAGCTGTCTGCCATTGATTGAAAAGAACCGCAAACCACAGGACAATCAGAAACACGACCACCCAGGTCAGCAGAAGCTTCTTCTTTCCAATCGCGCCAATCAGCGCCAGAGGCATGCGGGATTTCCGGATATTTGCGTACTCCAGCGCAAAGATGCATACCACGCTCGTCAGAAAGAAGCCCAGAATTCCCGCAGCCTTCCTCTGCTTCTGCGTCAGAAAACAGGGCACCCAGAGCGCTGCCGCACCCAATGCCCCAAGCAGGATCATGATCCCGATTTTCACAGCCGCGACCTTCGTCTGTGTGGATCCGTCCGCGGCAGCAACCACATTATGATAAAGATCCGGATGCATGAAAAACCACACCAACGGCACTGCGATTAACGCAGTGCCAATCAGTGCAGTCACAGAAACTTTTCTCTTACCGGTCTGACTCCCCATTTATCATCATCCGGTATCCGAAGCCGGCACAGTCCATGCAATCCCCCCGGACAAACCTCTTTCCAGCCTGAATCATTGCCTGAATTCTATCATCAGTCCGAATTCTATCATCAGTCTGAATTCCATTCTGCCGTGTGATACGGATCCCGGATCGCTCCCTCCCTTATCCCCTTAATCATCCTTACGTAGCCCACCTGAAACCGGCACTCATATTAGCAGACTCTTCCCGTTTCGAAAAGACCCTGCAGGGAAAAAACACAATCATTTCGCATATTGACTGTATTTCTGAACAGCCCTGCAGCGATTTCAGTGCGAAAGCGCCGGACAGCTGATCAGGCGCGCAGACTCTTCCCGAAGACATGCTCTTCGATCCGCCTGGTGGAATGACCGTCGCAGCTTCTCATGAAGCGCTCGCGGAACAGACGCATTTTCTCAGGATCATAGCCAAAGCCCGGCTTCGCCAGCACCGCGGCCAGCTCGTCCATCGTCTGGCAGACAGGTCCCGGCGTCAGCTCGTCATAGTCGTAGTAGAATCCGCGCCAGTCGAAGTATTCCTCCAGGTCATACGCATAGAAGACCAGCGGTTTGTCCAGCAGGGAATACTCGAAGATCAGGGAAGAATAATCCGTGATGCACACATCCGCGGTGATCATCAGATCCTCCACCGACAGCGTCCGGGTCACATCCACGGCAAATGTCCCTTTCAGGTCTTCCGGAAGCTTCGGCATATGATAGTCCTTGATGATCGGATGATGCTTGATCAGGACGATCACATCCTCCCCCAGCGCTTTCTTCAGCTTCCTGAGATGGAAGGTTTCGTAGTCCGGCGTCTCCGCCCTCGCCACCAGTCCGCGGAAGGTCGGCGCATAGAGAATCACCTTCTTCCCCTCTGCCTGCGGCACCTTCTTAAGGACACGCTCTCTGGCGCCGTCCAGATATTCCTGATCGAAGAAGACATCCGTCCGGCTCACGCCGATCGGCTGCACCACGCCCTTCCTGTCCTCCAGTCCCATCGCTTCCTCATAGGCCCAGACGACCTCCGGGCTGGAAACCGTGACGCAGGAATAATTCTCGTATTGCGGGTGCCGGTTGATATGCGCCAGATCCGGCCCGAACATCATGGTGGCGGTACTTCTTCCGAACTTCTTAAACGCACCGCAGCCATGCCACAGCTGGATGACCGTCGTCTCGGGGCGAAGCGAAAGGCAGCTTAAAGGATGGCAGGCCTCACTCAGGAACACATACCGCGCGTCCCCCAGATCCCTGACCAGACGCGCACCGTTGACCTCAAACTCATTGCGGTGAATCAGGTACCATCCCAGATGATGAACATGGATCCGGTATTTCCCGCTTGCCTTCAGGTCATTGTACAGAAGCTGAAACGAATTGCTCAGTCCGGACATTGCATTTTCGACGAAAATGACCTTCCTCTCATCCACCGGCCCGCCTGCGTTTTCTCTGTAAATATCCGGATACCATTCAAAAAGAAGCTTATCCTGGTGGATGTCCATCAGGAAATGCCGGATCTGATAGATGGGCGGCACGCCCTTCAGCTTCCACCACATCGGCTTCAAAGGTGTCTTTTTCAGCAGTTCCACCGCTGTCTTCTTCATGCTTTTCTTCTTTTTGCCGCTCATAGTATGATCATCTCCATTGTGCAGCTTCGTCCGCAGCCAAATCCCCCGCAGCCAAAGCAATCATCCCCCTGTTCCGCAGTCTGTAATTCCAGTGCGGATAACCTTTCTCCAAAGCCTTCTCTCCAGCGCCCGCAGGCCGGTTGTGCACACTGCAAT
>CACXFW010000240.1 GCA_902767065.1 uncultured Lachnospiraceae bacterium
ATATCCGGCTTCCGCAAGCCTCTCGGCATAGCGCACGCCGGAGGTATGGTCATTCCCCAGCTCATGAGAGAAGATTACCAGCGGCATCTTCCCATCAGTCTCCGGCACGTATGCGATCCCGTAGATTCTGAGGTCGCCGTTTTGTACCCAGATTTCCTGTGTCGAATATGTGTGCATGGCTGCTTCTCCATCCGGCTGTAATGCCGTTTCTGTAGCTTCCTCCCCGGATACTGTGCTGTCGTCCTGGCTGCTGTCTCTTGCATCTGCCATGCCGCACCCGGAAAGAAGCAGGCAAAAGACAAGACAGAAAGATATCAGCTCCATCAGATTATTCTTCACGCTGTTTGCCCCCTATCTCCCGTATGATTTTTGCGGGAACGCCGCCTACTACCGTGTTTGCCGGAACGTCTTTATTCACAACGGCCCCGGCCGCCACAATTGCTCCGTCTCCGATCGTCACCCCCTGAAGGATGGTGGCGTTTGCTCCGATCCATACGTTCTTTCCGATGTGGATAGGCGCCGGGTGAAGATCGCCCCGCTTCGCCGGATCCAGATCATGATTCAATGTGGCAAGAACAACATGGTGTCCGATCAGGGCACCATCTTCAATGGTGATTCCGCCCTGATCCTGCATACATACGCCGGCATTGATAGTCACATGCCCGCGGAGATGGATATTCATTCCAAAATCCGTATGAAATGGTGGGAAGAGAAACAGCTTTTCTCTGACGTCTTCCCCGGTCAGTTCGTAGAAGATTGCCTGTACCTCTTCAAGCGGATGATAGCTTCCGTTCAGCTTCGCTGTGATCTCCAGGGCTCGCTGTGTCATCGCAGCGCTGAACAGCATGGCCTCTGAATTGGCTGGGACAGTCTCCTGCCTTTCCATCCGTTCAAGGAATTCCTTCAGTTCCATAAAAAATGCTCCTTTGACAGCTGATAACTCAGATAATCCAGTCTGTCGATGCAGGTCTGGGAATCATGCAGCCGGTTAAGCTGCTTTTTCCGGCATGCTGCGATCAGCCTCTCCATGCCTTTGCGATCTCCCTTCTGGATGCTGGACAGGATGCTTTCGATCTCCGCTTTCCCGCAGCCTGCAGCAAGAAGATTCTCTGCAATCTCTTTTTCGGTGCTCACAGCCGACCTCCGATTCAGTTCAGATGCTGCTTGAAGAAGCTCTCCAGCTTGTCGAAGGGGATCCTGTCTGTGCGGTCATAGAGATCAATATGCTCCGCGTCCTTCACAATATAGAGTTCTTTCGGTTCCGCTGCCATCTCAAAGGCTTTTTCCGAGAAGATACGGGAATGCGCCCGCTCTCCCGCTATGAACAGGATCGGCCGCGGGGAGATCTCGCGGATATACTGCAGAGCGGAAAACTGCATCATTGCCAACATCGAGGTTGCGGTAAAACCGCTGCAGGCGTTTACGTGATGGCCGCGCTTCGTCGCGTAGAAGCGGTTCCATTCATTTGTCAGGGGATCGGTCTCCGGAAGGTCCGCTGCGGTTTCAAACGGCACCTCCGGATAGTTGGGATGCAGCTCCGGTTGGCCGTTTGCAAAGTCCGTCCAGCGCTTTTCTGCCAGCTCCTTCTTCTGCTGGGCGATGACCTCCGCAGGCATTCCGAACATGGTACGGGCTCCGGTAATGTCATACATGACGGAGGTCGCCACGGCCTTGATGCGCGGGTCAACGGAGGCCGCGGACAGCGCAAAACCGCCGCTGCCGCAGATGCCGATCACACCGATCTTTTCCCTGTCCACATACGGAACCTTTACGCCGAGGTAATCGACCGCCGCACTGAAGCTCTCGGCAAAGAGCTCAGGAGAAGAGAGATTCCTCGGCTCGCCGCCGGACTCGCCCATATAGACCTGGTCAAAGGTCAGCACTACGAAGCCGCGCTGCGCAAGTTCATTGGCATAGACGCAGGGCCCCTGCTCCTTCACGCCTCCGTAGGGTGCGCCTGCGATAAGGGCCGGATACTTCTTCGTCTCATCCAGGGCCTTTGCCCGGTAGAGATCCGCCGCGATTGCGATCCCGTAGCGGTTGTTAAAGCGTACATGCTCTCTTTTCACATTCTCATTCAGCTTGGTGATATATCCGGATGCCATGTCTGTTGTCCTCCTGAAGGCTTTTTTATTTCTTTGGTGGCCCTATTATAATTCGCCTTTTTCCTATATTCAAATACTTGATAACTATGTGTTCCTATGCTATAATTGGATAGGAACAGTGCAAAGGGAGTGCCGTCATGGATATTCGCACAATGCAATACTATCTGGCTGTCGTCCGGGAAGGGACGATCTCCGCAGCAGCCCAGGCGCTCCATGTCGCCCAGCCGTCCCTGTCCCGGCAAATGAAGGAGCTGGAAGAAGAACTCGGTGCCGCTCTTTTCGTGCGCGGGAACCGGAAGATTACACTCACCGAGGAGGGTATGGTGCTTCGGAAAAGAGCAGAGGAGATGGTGCGCCTGATGCAGATGACAGAGGATGAGATATCGCAGATCAAAAACAACATCTCCGGGTCTGTGCGGATTGGCGCCGGGGAATCCTGGTCTTTTCATTATCTGTCACGTGCGGCTGCCAGCCTCGCTGGGGAGCATCCGGAAATCCGCTTCCATATTACAAGCGGGGATACGCAGGATCTGATGGATGAGCTGAACAATGGGCTGATCGATTTCGCCGTCATCTTCACAGATGTGGATCATATGCTCTATCAGTCGATCGAGCTCCCTGCGGAGGACAGCTTCGGACTACTCATGCCGAAGGACTGTCCCTTGGCGGAAAGGAACGCCGTCCACCTGTCGGATTTAAAAGGTTTGCCAGTGATTGTTTCAAGAGCCGCCGAACCCTACCTTGCCGGTTCAGAAGAATTATCTTCATTGAATGTGGTTGCAACCTACAACCTGATATACAACGCCTCCCTGCTTGTAGAAGACGGGCTGGGCTATGCCATCTGCTTTGACAAACTGATCAACACCACGGGTGACAGCTGCCTCTGTATGAGGCCGATCATCCCTCAGATAAAAAAAGCCGGGTATCTGATCTGGAAGAAATACCAGGTCTTTTCTCCTGCAGTGCAA
>CACXFW010000241.1 GCA_902767065.1 uncultured Lachnospiraceae bacterium
CAGCCAGGTCCTGAGAAATCTCCTTGCCCTGGTATCCTTCTTCTCATGATCCTCCCTGAGTTTCTCTTCCATCTGAGGGGTCAGCTCAGGCGCGGTTCTGGTCTTCTTTCCATCCTCCCCCTTCACTTTCTTTCCCTTCGGGGGCTGCTTTTTCATCAGGAAGACGTGCTCGACGACGATCAGAACCGTCAGGATCACGACTCCCGGAATGACAGCATATGTGATAAAGCTCCAGATAATCCCTGAATCCGTCCCGTTCAGCGGCTGCGTCATGGTAAACATCACCTCGTCCAGGGTCAGGTCGCCCCACTCCTCGAGGACCCATTGCGCACTCCGTCCGGCAATCACAAAGAATGTGATCAGGAAATACAGGAGAAACCGGATCACTTTATACCGGGTTTTTTCTCTTGTAAAAGTTGTTGAACTGTCCATGATGTACCTCACTCCAATCTGAAAAGCCGAATGGCATTATAACAGTTTCATTTCTCTTACTCAACAATGACTTCGCAGAATTCACAAAAAAACCGAAAAAAAGTCTGCCTGAACGGACGGATCGCTATGGCAGGCACAGGAACCAGACGAAAGAAAAGCGCCAATTGCAGCCGAAAAAAAGCAGCCTCCCCGGAGGCTGCTTCGATATTTCACACTTTACACTTTCCTGGAAATGATGTACCTGGGCCTTCCTTTGGTCTCCTCGTAGATCCTGGCTATGTAATATCCGATGATGCCCAGAGAGATCATGATCAGGCTTCCGATCAGCAGAATCAGAAGGATGACCGTCGTAAAGCCTTCCACCGCGTGACCCGTACAGTATCGCACGATCGTCTGGATCCCAAGAATAATCGCAATCAGGAATACGACAATCCCGGCTCCGGTCACAAACTGCATCGGCGCGGTCGAGAATCCGACAATGTTGCTGATCGCATAGGTGATCAGCATGCGGGTGGACCATTTTGATTCGCCGGCTTCCCGTTCCTTCACATCGAATTCGACCTGGCCATGCACAAATCCGATCCACGAGCTCATGGCACGGAAAAACGCGTTTTTTTCCGGCATCTCCAGGAGGCTTTCCACCGCCTTGCGGTCGAGAAGCTTGAAATCCGACGCACGTGACATATCGATCTTTACGGCTTTGGACATGATCCGGTAGAAAATGCCGGTCGCCGCGCGGTGCATCGAAGATTCCTTCCCCCGGGTGCGCTTGACGCCCTCTACCACTTCTACGCCATCCACCCACATCCGGTACATTTCGACCAGTGTCCCGGGAGGGTGCTGAAGATCGCAGTCCATCACGGCAACACAGTCTCCGCGCGCTTCGGACAGTCCGGCGAAAATCGCCGCCTCTTTTCCGAAATTGCGGGAAAAATGAATCCCCCGCACGTTTTCATTTTTCTGGTGCGCGTTGACAATCCTCTCCCAGGTATGATCCTTTGACCCGTCGTCTACAAAGAGCAATTCATAGGGAATGCTCTCGGATGCAAGCAGTTCACTGAGCACCTGAACCGTCTTGTCAAGCACCTGTTCTTCATTGTATGCCGGGATCACAACTGTCAGCATGTTACCTCACTCCATCGCCTGGCTGCTCGGACGAGATTCTTTCCAGCCAATAAAACGCTGCGTTCCGATCCCTTCCAAATCATATACAGCTCTGGCTTATAATTCATTCCAGTCACGTAAAACACTGGCTTCCGGTTCGGAAGATCCATTATCGCTGATTCTGATGATCCGTTTTCAAGGAACCGGATTTCAGAGAATCAGAATTCCGGGAATCAGATTTCCGGAATACGATCAGCTTGGAAAAGACATAGTTCAGGATCATGACAACCACGCTCACCAGGATCTTTGCCCACATGCCTTTGACGCCAAAGAAGGACTGGCCCAGTCCGATTCTGACCAGCAGCGGAACGCTGACGATCTCGAAAATACCCGTAAGGATCCTGGCGCTGACAAAAAGAAACGCTTCCCGCAGAACAAACCCAACGTCCCAGTTGAAGCTGCGAAATACCCAGAGTTTGTTAGTGATATAGGCGAAAATAACAGCGACAATCCAGGCTACAGCGTTGGATACGGCAACGCTCCAGCCGATCATCTCCACGCAGAGGGCGTAGACAGCCCAGTTAACGAGCGTGGTAAGAACGCCGGTGATAAAATAGACGATAAGTTCGCGATATTGTCCGAGGAGCTTCTTAATCATCCGCTGTCATTCCATTACATTCGTTAAGCGCCATATGAATCAGCAACATTACATCAGTTAAGTGCAATCTGCATCAGCTACATTGCATTAGTTAATGCATACTCTGCATCAGCTACATCAGTTAAGCGCAATCTGCATCCGTTTTTTCAATACAGCTCCTGAGCCTCCAGAAGCAGGGTAGCGGATCTTCTCAAGCTTAACGGCCCGGTTTTTCACCATTTTCTGCTCTGTGCTTTCGCGCTCTTCTCTTCCGTAACCGCCTGATTAACGTGTGGTATCATAGCACATCCACATGAGCGAACTCAACATATTTTCTGTCTGTACGGCTGGATCGCCTGAGCGATCCCTCCCTGATTCGCAAATGCCCGCGCTTCTCCGCTCATACGGCTGACTGAGCATCCGAAGTTTGCTCATCAGGACAGTCAGATCGCGAATCCGAGATGCCGCAGCGCTTCGGCGCGGCGGCCCCCGAACACCGTGTAGAAATCGTCGATCTTCCAGTCGCAAAGATAAAACTGCTGCAGAAGGTAGATGCAGACCTGCCTCCTGAGACTTCCATCGGGCTTAGTGCCGCCAAGCAGCCGGCGGGTTCGTTCGAGCAGATCGTGCCAGCTGCGGCAGAAGTCTTCATAAGCGTCCAGATTCGGGATGCCAAGCCATTTCCTGACTTTGATCTTGGTTCCGCTGCAGTGAGTGCATTCATTTACCTGCAGAATATAATGAAAGTCCCCGTTCTCCCAGCTTCGGCCAAGCGGATACATGCGGCAGATGCCGGGCCGGAAATCATGGATCGTGCAGCGGCCGTCCTGTCCCAGATAAGGACATACCATCGGCTCCGGATCTTCCGGTGCAGCGGCCGGTGTGAATTGCGTTGCCGGTGCAGCGGCCGATGTGGATTGCGTTGCCGGCACCTGACCGGACGCCGTGGCCGGTGAATCCTCCGCCACAAGCTTCAGCACCGGCAGAATCAGGCCGTCAATGACCTTGAGCTCAATCGTTTCATTCAAAAGCTCCTCGAAGCTTTGCCCCAGAAACCGGTTCAGCTCAAACACATCCAGTGGATCCAGAACGATCACAGGTCCCATGCGGCAGCAGTCCGAGCAGCCCCGGCAGTCATCCGTGCCGATTCTCACCATGTCATTTGCCGTATATTTTCTTCCATCTGACAGTTCTTCTTCTGTTTCTTCCCGCAACATGGGCTGTTCTCTCCTGTATTCATACTGTCCATTCCGCCACCGGCAAACAGCGCCAGGGCGCGCGGCGGCTTTCTCTGTCGTTCCCTGCGCGCCCATAGTATCCTCCGGAAGCATCTCACCAGCGCGAAGCTGCCAATGCAGAGCCGTCAGCGCAAATCTGCCAGTGCAAAGCCGTCAGCGCAAATCTGCCAGTGCGAAGCCGTCAGCGCAAATCTGTCAGCGCAAATCTGTCAGTGCGAAGCCGTCAGCGCAGAGCGTCCTTCATGCGTTTCACATATCTCCCGACCTCAGACGCGGCGTCTTTACCGTATTCCGTGATCATGCGTATGATCGCGGAGCCGACGATCGCGCCGTCAGACTGTGCTGCCATCGCGGCAGCCTGCTCCGGAGTGGAAATCCCGAATCCGACCGCGCAGGGTACATCCGTAACGGAGCGGATCTTCCTCGTGATCGCGCCAATATCGGTCGTGATCTTTGTCCGCACCCCGGTCACTCCCAGGGACGATACGACATATATGAATCCGTCCGCATCCGCCGCGATCTTCGCAATCCGCTCCTCGCTGGTCGGAGCAATCAGAGAAATGAGGTCAAGTCCCGCTGCCCTGCAGGCATCCTGAAACTCTTCCTTCTCCTCAAAGGGCACATCCGGCAGGATCAGGCCGTCAATTCCCACGTCGGCGCATTTTCGGCAAAAGCCGAACCGTCCGCAGTCATCCCCGTCTGAGCCATTCCGGTCGCCATCCCCGCCTTCATGGTAAGAATATACCACATTTGCATAGGTCATGAAGACCATCGGAACCGTAATATGATCCTTCTCGCGCAGCTGCCTGACGAATTCAAAGATCTGATCCGTCGTTACGCCGCCCTTAAGCGCAATGACATTGGCAGTCTGGATCACCGGGCCTTCGGCAGTGGGATCCGAAAACGGGATCCCGATCTCAATCAGGTCCGCTCCGTTGTCCTGCGCCGCCTTCACAACAGCCCTGGTTGTTGCAAGATCCGGATATCCGGCTGTGATAAATGGTATGAATGCCTTCCCGTGTGCGAAGGCTTCTTTGATTCTGCTCATACTGAACTCCTCTATAAACCATAGTTTATTCCTGACAGTATCCGTTCGGATTCAGGTCCCGTAATCGAAACTGCTTCGTCCTTTGGACCCGTACTTTCGAATGGTATCCGGCTACTCCAGGAAAGGATTCCCCCTGTATCTCGCCACAGCGGCGCAGTCCTTGTCTCCGCGTCCCGATACGGTCACAACCAGGATCTGATCCTTGTCCATCCCGGGCGCCATCTTCATGGCGTGCGCGATCGCGTGGGCGGATTCGATGGCAGGAATGATCCCCTCCGTCCTGCTGGTATATTCAAATGCCTCAACCGCCTCTTCGTCCGTAACGGGCACATACTGCGCCCGGTGGATCGAATTCAGGTACGCGTGCTCCGGCCCGATCCCGGGGTAGTCAAGTCCTGCGGAAATGGAATAGACCGGCGCGATCTGTCCGTATTCGTCCTGGCAGAACAGGCTCTTCATACCGTGAAATACGCCCAATCTTCCTGTGCTGACAGTCGCTGCGGTCTCATAGGTATCGATCCCCCTGCCGGCTGCCTCACAGCCGATCAGCTGCACGTTCTCATCGTCAATAAAATGGTAGAAGGAACCGATCGCGTTTGACCCGCCCCCCACGCAGGCAAG
>CACXFW010000242.1 GCA_902767065.1 uncultured Lachnospiraceae bacterium
GCAGATGATCCTGCCCCAGTTGGCGTCATGACCGGCAATGGCTGTCTTGACCAGGCTGGATTCTATGACACTCTTTGCCAGCAAAACAGCCTGTCTCTTCGTCGACGCGCCAATGACCTTTACTTCAAACAGCGCGTGGGCTCCCTCTCCGTCAGCTGCCATGCGCCGCGCCAGGTTCTTCGTCACCAGCTCCAGCGCCCTGCGGAAGGTCTCGTAGTCCTCCCCCTCCTGCGTAATCTCCTGATTGCCGGCAAGTCCGTTGGCCAGAAGGACACAGGTGTCATTCGTTGACTGGTCCCCGTCCACGGAAATCATATTGAAGGAGTCCTGAACGCAGGACAGAAGCGCCTTCTGCGCCATCTGAGCGCTGATCGCCGCATCCGACGTCAGGAAGCAGAGCATGGTTCCCATGTTCGGGTGAATCATTCCGGCGCCCTTTGTCATGCCGCCGATCGTCACCTTTTTCCCCGAGAGCTCAAAACTGACCGCGATCTCTTTTTTCTTCGTATCCGTCGTCATGATCCCTTCCACCGCGTCAGAAGCGGCGGCTCTGGAATCCGAGAGCATGGAAGAAAGGGTATGGATGCCTTCACAGATCAGATCGATCGGAAGCTGTCTGCCGATCACGCCGGTGGAGGCAAGAAGCACCTGCTCCGGCTTGACGCCAAGCGCCTGCGCGGCTGTCTCGGCCGTTCTTCGGCAGTACCTGTCTCCCTCTTCTCCGGTGCATGCATTTGCGACGCCGCTGTTCATCACGACCGCCCTGGCACTGCCATACTTCCGGACGATATTCTGATCCCATACGACAGGGGATGCCTTGACGATGTTGCTGGTAAATGTGCCGGCAGCAACTGCGTCCGTGCTGCTGAAAAGCATCGCCATGTCCTTGCGTCCCTTCTTGATTCCGGCGCAGATGCCGGCTGAACGAAACCCCTGCGGCGAGGTCACGCCGCCATCATATAACTCCATATTGTCCTCGCTTTCTGGCTCTCTTCCTGTCTTTTCTCCCGGCAGCACCCGGTGAATAGCCTTCTGCCTGTACAGCTGGATCGTATGAGCGATCCAGCTTCACCCCCTCATTCGCAAAACCCGCGCTTCGCGCTCATGCGGCGGCCGCCGGTCCCGTAATCGAAGCTGCTTCCTCCTGCCATCTGGCACTTTCGAACAAGATCCGGCGAAACACTCCATCATCTTACGGGAAAACAGGAACCAGGCTCAGACCCATCGTCTCTTCCAGGCCAAACAGAATATTCATGTTCTGCACCGCTTGGCCGGCTGCGCCTTTGACCAGATTGTCAAGCGCGGAAGCCACGATCACAAGTCCTGTGCGCTCATCTACCGTAAATCCGATATCGACGAAGTTGGAGCCTTCCACCCACCTTGTCTCAGGGAAGGTATCCTTTCCGAGCAGACGGATAAACAGTTCTTTCTGATAAAACTCCTTATAGGCATCCTGGATCATCTTCGCGTTCGCCCAGCGATTCAGGGTAGCGTAGCAGGTAGCGAGGATGCCGCGGTTCATCGGAACAAGGTGAGGGGTAAAATTGATTCTTACACCCTCTCCGGCATGGTACTTCATTCCCGCTGCATAACTGAGCTGCTCTTCAATCTCCGGCGTATGGCGGTGGGTGGTAACGCCGTAAGGCTTGATGTTTTCGTTCACCTCGCAGAACAGATTCCCCACCTTCAATCCTCTGCCTGCTCCGGAGGCGCCGGACTTGGCGTCAATAATAATCATATTCAGATCGATCAGGCGCCTGGCGACAAGCGGATACAATGCCAGGATCGACGCCGTCGTATAGCAGCCGGGATTGGCGACGATCCGCGCCGACGCAATCTTGCTGCGATTGATCTCGCAAAGACCGTATACCGCCTCCCGAAGATACTTCGGCGACTCATGTCTGCGCTGATACCATTTCTCATAGACATCAACACTCTTCAGCCTGAAGTCCGCACTCAGATCAATGATCCTGGAATGCGTCAGGATCTTCTCGTTGACCATTGAGGCGCACAGACCCTGCGGCGTTGCCGTAAAGATCACATCCGCCTTCTTCGAAAGCGCTTCCATATCGTCATTCATGCATTTCTCATCCAAAAGGTCAAACATGTTCCTGTAGATGTTTGCATACTTCTGGTCTACATAGCTTTTGGAACCATACCAGACGATCTGTGCCTGGGGATGCTGAAGCAAAAGCCTGACCAGTTCCGCGCCGGCATAACCTGTAGATCCGATGATACCAACTTTAATCATATCGATTCCCTCCCTGTCTGTGTGATAGTGTCTGCACGATTGTGTCTGTCTGTGTCTGTGTGATAAGGGTCTGCATCATTGCGTCTGTCTGCGTGTGCCTGCCTTCACCTGAGCCTGAGCCTGTTCCATGATCTGTTTCATTTTCTTCCATCATATTCATGAATAAACCCGCCAAAAATGGGTTACGGATTGTTCCGCGCTGCGCGCTCTTTCCTGGCATCGGGACCTTGGCGTTGTAATCATATTCATTGTCGTCAATCTTACCCCACAAGCATCATAAAGTAAAGGGCTGAATTCGATTTTTGATGAATTTATATTCGTTAGAACTGTATATTATGCATTTATGCAGGATTCATGTCATTATTCACCATTTTCTGCTTGCATATTTATTCTTATGGCGATATAGTATCGATGATGTGGTACATTCAGAATGCGCAGATGGATTTCCAGGCAGATGGCATTCCGTGATTCATCTGCGGATCCACACCCGGATGGCGGGAAGATGACTGCCATCCCGGCACAAAACACAGACGAGAGAGAGGAATTCATTATGGAAAGAGAAAAAGTGATCCTTGCATACTCCGGAGGACTGGACACGACGGCCATGATCCCATGGCTGAAGGAGAACTTTGATTATGATGTGGTCTGCTGCTGCGTGGACTGCGGTCAGGAGGAGGAACTGGACGGCCTGGAAGAAAGGGCACTCTCCAGCGGCGCTTCCAGATTATATATTGAAGATATCGTCGATGAGTTCTGTGAGGATTTCATTATGCCCTGTGTTCAGGCCGGCGCTGTCTATGAGCATTCCTATCTGCTCGGGACTTCCATGGCCCGCCCCGCGATCGCGAAGAAGCTGGTTGAGATTGCCCGCAAGGAAAACGCTGTGGCAGTCTGCCACGGCGCGACAGGCAAGGGAAATGACCAGATCCGCTTTGAGCTCGGCATCAAGGCGCTTGCGCCGGATCTCAAGGTAATCGCCCCCTGGCGGATGACGGATGTCTGGACGATGCAAAGCCGTGAAGATGAGATTGAATACTGCCGCAGTCACGGAATCAATCTTCCGTTCTCCATGGGAAAGGGCTATTCCCGCGACCGCAATCTGTGGCATATCAGCCATGAAGGACTGGAGCTGGAGGATCCCTCTCTTGCCCCGAACTATGACTCCCTTCTGGTTCTTTCCGTCACCCCTGAACATGCGCCGGACGAAATGACAGATGT
The DNA here is from genome assembly GCA_902767065.1 of uncultured Lachnospiraceae bacterium. GTDB lineage: Bacteria > Bacillota > Clostridia > Lachnospirales > Lachnospiraceae > Porcincola. The sequence continues at coordinate 3,470 of CACXFW010000242.1, forward strand.
CACCATGACATTTGAAAAGGGAGTCCCGAAGACCGTAAACGGGAAGGCCATGAAGGTCTCGGATATCATCCGCTCCCTCAATGAACTTGGCGGAAAGAACGGAATCGGAATCATCGATATCGTGGAAAACCGTGTGGTCGGCATGAAGAGCCGCGGCGTCTATGAAACTCCCGGTGGAACGATCCTCATGGCCGCCCACGACCAGCTCGAAGAGCTGTGTCTTGACCGTGAGACGATGGAGATCAAGAAGCGGCTCGCCAGCCAGCTGGCGCAGACCGTTTATGAAGGAAAATGGTTCACTCCGCTGAGGGAAGCAATTCAGGCCTTTGTCGGATCCACCCAGCAGTTTGTGACCGGTGAAGTAAAGTTCAGGCTCTACAAGGGCAACATCATCCGGAACGGAACGACAAGTCCCTACTCTCTCTACAATGAATCGCTTGCATCCTTCACGACGGGCGACCTGTATGACCACCACGACGCCGAAGGGTTCATCACCCTGTTCGGCCTCCCGCTGAAGGTGCGCGCCATGAAGCTGCAGGAAACCGCAAAGACAAACTTCACCGATAAGATCAGCGGAATGGTCAGCGAGATGCAGGGGAACGCAAAAGGAAGATAAGCATTCTTTCATTGCATGTCAATGGATTGTGTGTTATATTTATCCGGTGTTGTTACTGTTCACAGCCTGTCTGCCTACGAAGATGGATACGTCATGCCTGCATGTAAGCAGCCATCTTCATAGGCAGGCAAGGGCTGTGAATAGTAACCTGGTGTTGAATCCGTCAGGACAACCTAAAACAATGGTAACTATTCAGCACCCCCACTTACTCGGAACGCTTCGCGTTCCTCATTGTGGGCGGTCAGAGGTGCTTCGCACCTTGCCCGCCCC
>CACXFW010000243.1 GCA_902767065.1 uncultured Lachnospiraceae bacterium
GGCTTGCCTGTAGTGCCCGTTGTGAAGAGAATCTCGGCGATGTCCTCTCCTGTCACCGGCGTCTTCTGATCATCGCCTTCACTGCCTGATTCCGGATGAAAGCGCGTCTCGCCTTCGCTGGCTGATACCGGATGAAAGTGCGCTTCGCCTTCGCTGGCTGATACCGGATGAAAGCGCGTCTCGCCTTCGCTGTCTGATTCCTGTGTATCAGCCGGGGACGGCTGCGCTTCGGCATACACCTTACGAAGAGAAAAGACACGAAGCTCCCCCGCTTCACTGCCCATCGGCTTATCGGTCAGAAGGAGGACGGCATCCGCGCTCCTGCAGATCTGCGCCATATTCTCAGCGGATGCCTTCTTGTCCAGAAACACGGCGACAGCTCCGCATCTCTGGATCCCCAGGTACGTTGCCGCCATCTCCGGCTTTGAGAGCGCGCTGAAGCACACACGCTCCCCGCGGCCGACTCCCTGTGCCCGGAGAAACGCGCTGATCCCTTCAATCTTTCTCTCAAGCTCGCCGTAGGTTAAAGACTCTTTCCGGAAGGCAACCGCCAGTTTGTCAGGCGTATGCTTCGCCAGTTCGCGGATTCTGTCACTCAGCGTCCTAATCTCCATCATTCTCTCCATTCCTTAGCCAGCCTGGCACCGCCGGCAGTCAGCAGGAAGCTTTTCTGTCTGCATGCCAGGTCGCCCGATCGATCCGGCCGTAAAGGCAAAAGCCGTTCCGGGGCAGCTTATGCATCCTGAAGTCTCTCGATCATCGCAGCCATCGCGTCAACGGAATTGAAGTTCTCTTCCACAATCTCCTCATAGGGAATCGAAATCCCATATTCCATCGTGATCGCAGAAATGACCCCCGTGATCGTAAGTGAGTCAAGAATACCATCATCCACCAATGCGTCTGAACATTCAAAATCAACCTCAGGAAACTCTTCCCTCAAAAGCTGCAGTAATCTGTCTTTCATCGCTGTTCTCTCCTTCTCTTCCGGTCTCATTGCTCCGGTTTTCAGCCCTTTTCAGACACAGCGTCCGGCAGGGCGCCTTCCGCATTCAGATCATGCAGGTATTATAGCACAGGTAATACCTGGCTGACATATCCCAGCTTCCCGGAAACATGCGCATAAGCAGATATCGCCTCATCAGGAGAGGCTGAATCTTCCATGCCCTCAAGCAGTTCCTTCGCCTTCGGGTCTGCTTTCATTTCCTGTAAGATTTCCAATGTCTTTTCGTTTTCCATCGTCAGCCGCTGACCATAACAGCCGCCCTGCAAACGCAGGGCGGCTGCCTTGTTATCATTCATCCTCCCGCATCCGGGTTCGCCCAAACGGGGAGACGATCTATGCTTGCGTTGACGGCCTCTTTGAATTACTCCTTCGGAGCATACAGATCCGTCAGTCTGCTCAGGTACTCGTAGCGCTCCTTTGCCTCAGCCTGGTTCTTCGCCCACAGCTTCGCGGCACGCTCCGGATTCGCCCTCTTCAGGGAGTTGTAGCGGACCTCGCCGTCAAGGAATGCCTCGTACTCTCCGGTCGGAGCCTTGGAATCCATCGTGAACGGATTCTTTCCTTCCGCCTTCAGAGCCGGGTTGTAACGGAACAGATGCCAGTAACCAGCCTCGACAGCCAGCTGCTCCTCGGTCTGCGCCTTCGACATGCCCTTCTTGATGCCGTGGTTGATGCACGGTGCGTAGCAGAGCACGAGCGACGGTCCCGGATAAGCCTCAGCCTCAGCAAAGGCCTTGACGCACTGGTTAAAGTCAGCGCCCATCGCGACCTGGGCAACATATACATTGCCGTAGCTCATGATGATGGAAGCCATATCCTTCTTATGGGTATCCTTGCCGGCTGCCGCGAACTGCGCGACCGCACCGGTCGGGGTTGCCTTGGAAGCCTGGCCGCCCGTGTTGGAGTAAACCTCGGTATCGAAGATGCAGACATTGATGTCCTTGCCGGAAGCCAGGATGTGATCCACACCGCCGAATCCGATGTCATAGCCCCAGCCGTCACCGCCGAAGACCCACTGGCTCTTCTTGGCCAGGAAGTCCTTCTGCGCCAGGATATCCTTACCTGCGTCACAGCCGCAGGCCTCAAGCGCGGCGATCAGAGCCTCTGTTGCAGCGCCGTTCGCCTTGCCGTCCGCAAAGGTATCCAGCCAGGCCTGTCCGGCCTCAGCCACCTTGCCGTCA
>CACXFW010000244.1 GCA_902767065.1 uncultured Lachnospiraceae bacterium
GAAAACACAACGATTTGGAGGAGAAGAAGATGAGAAAAGCTTTCGCAATGATCCTGGCAGGCGTAATGATGATGAGCATTCCGACATTTGCTTATGCTCAGGAGGCCGGGTTTGACGAGTATGAACTGGGCGTTGAGGGAGAACAGGATGTGGACTTCATGACGATGAGCATGGTGTATTTCCAGCCTGTCGACATGGCGCCTTCAGATCAGGCGACACCGAAGGAAGGCTCTGACCTTCATATCGAGGTAGACCTGACAGCGAACGAGAATCCATACAGCTTCCCGGTTGACGGCTGGGTTCCGTACCTGAGCATCGACTATACGATCTACAAGGCAGGTACCGATGAGGAAGTGCTGACCGGCTCCATGATGCCGATGGCTGCCTCCGACGGACCTCATTACGGAAACAACATTGCCCTTGAGGAGGGCGAATATGACATCAAACTGAGCATCAAGAGCCCGGCGGAGAACGGATATCTTCTGCATGTTGATTCCGAGACCGGCGTTGAGGCGGACGGGTTCTGGGAAGAGCCGCTTGAAGCGACCTGGACGGGCTGGAACTTCGTCAAGGAGTGGTAAGATCAGCGCCGGGCGCATCCTTGCGCCGGCTGCCAGGAAAAGACAGGACATCTGCTGGCATGCGGTACGCGGGGTATTGCATGTCAGCAAATCATTTCCCCTGTACGGCGGAACCGCTTAAGGGATCCGATTCCCCCTCATTCGCAAACCCTGGGCTTTGGCCGCAGTTCACTGCCCCGCGCTTCGCGCATCAGAAGGGGAAGCCGTACAGGCAGAAGACATGGATAGGGAGGCCTGAAATTGCTGAAGTATCTCTGGATGGTGATACAGGATCTGTTTGTCGCAGTCACCCTGGTATCAATGATTCATGCCATGATCCATACCCGGTTTGGAAAGGAGTCTCTCCGGATCCACTGGGCTGGAATCGCGGCCGGCGTGGTTTCTTCCATCATTCTGGCGATTGTGAAAAATACCACCAACAAGATCATTTCCAGTCGCTGGAATCACAGGATCTATGCGGTCATTCTTCTGTTCACAGTGGCGTTTCTGGTTTTTGTGCTGCTGACCGGCAGGAAAGAAAGACAAAAGCCGGGCATACCCAGGGTTTTGACATGCCTTGCAGGAGCCGGGCTGTCTGCGTCCTGGATCTTCTATGCGCTGCCCGGATGCATCGCGTATCCTTTTACTTTCAACACGATGGGGAACGGGTACTGGTCTTCGTATTTCTTTTCCAGGCTGGCCGGCTGGGCTCTGGCTTATCTGATTCTCGCGATCTATGCGGGACTGCTTTATCGGTGCGCATGTGGAATCCGCCGGAAAGCATTTGCCACGATGGCTCTTCTGGTCATCGCGGCGATAAATGCCTTCTACTGCCTGTGCCGCTTCTTCGTCCCCTGGGTCAACCGCGCGAAGTGGCTTGACTGGCCTCTTACTTACAATCCCGGGGAACATGGCTGGGCGGCGGAACTGGTCCGGCTCAGTACCGGGTACGACATGCTGTTTATCTGGATTAGTGCTCTGCTGATCCTGATTCTTCTTGTGCTCTTCTTCGCCGAGAACACACACGTCACGCAGCCCTATGACAACCCGGCCAGACACAGAAAACTCCGTGCGCTAAACCGCTCCCGCAGAAGACAGGCTGCAGGGCTTTTTTTGACGCTTGCCCTGTCCGTTCTCAGTATGAGCGTCGTGAAAGCCTATGACACCCGGGAAGTCGTATTGTCGGAGCCGGAGACTTACACGGTGGAGGAGGACAGAATCCTCGTCCCGATGGACAGCGTCAGTGACGGACATCTGCACCGCTTCGAGTTTCGGACGGACAACGACGTGAATGTCCGGTGGATTGTCGTGAAGAAGCCGGGAAGCGCGTCCTTCGGAGTCGGGCTTGACGCGTGCGAGGTGTGCGGCAACGCGGGCTACTATGAGAACAACGGAAGAGTGATCTGCAAGCGGTGCGATGTCGTCATGAACATCAACACGATCGGATTCAAGGGCGGCTGCAACCCGATTCCGCTTTCCTATGAGGTGGACGGCGGAAACCTGGTTTTCCTGATCCGGGACCTGGAAGCCGGAGAGCGGGAGTTTAAGTAACAAAGAACGAACTGTGCAGCCAGATACCGTTCAAAAGTACGAGTCTTCTTTCTGTACAGGTTCTGGGAAGGTGAAAGAATATGCTGTTTAAAATGATCCGGGGCGTGCTGTTCCACCAGAGAGGGAAAATGCTGCTGATCGCCTTTACGATTGCCCTCGGCGCGTCCCTTGCGACTGCCATGCTGAATGTCATGTGGGATGTGGGAGACAAGGTGAACCAGGAGCTGAAGACTTACGGCGCCAACATCACCGTCAAACCCAGGGATTCCTCCCTTCTTTCCGATATCTATGACGTGGGGGAGGGCGGGAAGCTTCGTGTTGCGTACCTGAACGAGGAGGACCTCCCCAAACTGAAAACCATCTTCTGGGCTTTTAACATCGTCGACTTTACTCCGTTTCTGGAAACAGATGTCACCCTTCCGGATGGAACGGATGCCAGGATCGCCGGAACCTGGTTCAATCACCATCTTTCTCTCCCTACAGGAGAAGAGCTGGATGCCGGCGTGGAAAGCATGCGATCCTGGTGGGATATCACGCAGGGTGCCTGGCTGGATGAATCGGATCCGGCGGCCGCATCCAGTGTGATGGCGGGCACGACGCTGGCTGAGACGGAAGGATGGAAGGCCGGGGATCAGATTTCGCTGAGAGGTCCGGCGAAGGAAATGACGGTTACGATTGCCGGGATCTTCGACGCGGGCGGAGAGGAAGATATGCAGATCTTTGCTCCGCTTGACCTGGTTCAGGAACTGGCGGACGCAGAGGGAAAGGTGGACCGGATTGAGGTATCCGCCCTGACTACGCCGGACAATGAACTGGCTCTGAGGGCAGCGCGCAATCCGTCGGCCCTGAGCAGCCGTGATTATGAGACATGGTACTGTACGGCTTATGTCAGCGCGATCTGTTACCAGATTCAGGAGGCGATTCCGAATGCGTCGGCATCAGCTGTCCGGCAGGTGGCGGAGAGTGAAGGAGCGATCCTTGATAAAACGCAGCTTCTGATGATCCTGATCACAGCTCTGAGCCTGATCGGTGCGGCCCTTGGCATCAGCAATCTGGTGACAGCCAGCGTGATGGAACGCTCGAAGGAGATCGGGCTTTTGAAAGCAATCGGCGCGAGGGATCATTCCATTACCATAGTCATCATGATCGAGATCCTTGTGACCGCGCTGATCGGGGGCGTGGCAGGGTATTGTCTTGGATTTGGCTTTGCCCAGCTGATCGGGCGCAGTGTATTCGGTTCTGCGATCGAGATGAAAGTGAAGGTCATCCCCATCGTGGCAGCGCTGATCGCGCTGGTGACACTTGCGGGAAGCCTGCCGGCGATCCGCATGGTGCTGAGGCTGCGTCCGGCCGAGGTGCTGCATGGAGGACAGTAGAGAATGACAAAACGAAAAATGTTCCTTCGGATGATTACGGCATCGCTCCTTCGGAGACGCTCCCGCATGCTGATCGCGCTTCTTTCCATCGCGGTGGGAGCAACGATCCTGTCCGGGCTGGTTACGATCTACATCGATGTTCCGCGTCAGATGGGGGCTCAGTTCAGGTCCTACGGCGCCAACATGATCCTTCTGCCGAAAGAGGACGGATCCCTTACCATGGACAGCTTTCAGGAAGCGATGGGTTCATTTTCCGGAGAAGAAATCGTCGGGGCGACCCCGTACCGGTACGTCAGGCTTGACATGCCTTCGAGGCAGCAGTCCTTTATCACCGCAGGATGCGACTTTTCAGAGGTTCAGAAGACCAGCCCTTACTTCAGCGTAGAGGGAAACTGGCCGGAGAATTCCCGGGAAGTGCTGGTGGGAAAGGAGATCGCGGAAACGATCGGCGTGAAGGAAGGAAGTTCCATCGAGCTATGCTATAAGACCACAGACTCCGGGGATGGGGACAGCGCTTCTGACCGGAAAGCCGGCGCGCATCTGACGGGAAGCGCGGAAGGCTTCAATAAGGTGATCGTGACAGCCGGATTTGACCTGGATGAAGAGGGGAAGATTGCTTCCATTCAAGTGGATGCTTCCGCCCAGACCCCGGGGATCGGATCCCTGGTGGGGACAGACAAGGCGTTTCTGGATCAGTTTATCGGAAAGACGCTGCCCCTTACCCTCCGGTCTGCCGGTTCCGGAGAGGATACGGGCGGCGATGAAAAAAATGTCATCGACGCGGTATCGGGGGCGACCATTTCCTCCAGGGCGGTTGTCGACGCGCTAAACAGTGCCGCCTCGCCGGAACATGCGTCCGTGGTCGAAAATACAGAGCATTTTACCGTGACAGGAATTCTTTCCACCGGTGGCGAGGAGGAGGGATATATCTATATGTCCCTGAAGGATCTTCAGAGGCTGACGCTGGAGGAAACACTTGACGTTGCGGAGCTGTCGGTATCCGCGAACGCTCAGGAGCTGGAGAACTACAGCAAAGCCATCACGGATTCGGATTCCGGCATCACATGCCGTCTTGTGAAGCGTGTGACACGCTCGGAAGCCTCGGTTCTCGGAAAGCTGCAGGCACTGGTATTCCTGGTGACAGCAGTGGTGCTTCTTCTGACGATGATCAGCGTATCGACTACGATGCTTGCCGTTGTTTCGGAAAGACGCCGGGAGATCGGCCTCAGAAAAGCGCTGGGAGCCTCCGACGGGTCGATCCGGAAGGAATTTCTGGGAGAGGGAATGTTCCTGGGCGGTCTGGGAGGAGTGCTCGGAACCATCCTCGGCTTCGGGTTTGCCCAGCTGGTCAGTGTCAATGTGTTTGGATCGTCCATTATGTTTCAGCCGCTTCTTTTGCCGGGGACGATTCTCATATCCATGGCGATCGCGGCTGTTTCCTGCCAGATGCCGATCCGGCGGGCTGTAGCGATCGACCCGGCGATTGTACTGAAGGGAGAATAATGCCAGACCATGGCATCAGGATTAAGTCTCCGGCATCGCCGGGGACGCCTCATGGCGATTACGGAAGGGAGAATGACAGATGGCATTGCTTGAACTGAAAAATGTATCCAAGATCTACGGAGACCTGAAAGCCCTGAATGATGTCAGCATATCCGTTGAGAAAGGGGAATGGGTTGCGATCATGGGTCCGTCCGGCTCCGGAAAGAGTACGATGATGAACATCATTGGATGCATGGACAAGCCGACGATCGGGGAAGTGCTGCTGGACGGAGTTGACATTTCCAGGGAATCCCAGAAGGTGCTGACGGATATCCGCAGGGATAAGATCGGACTGATCTTTCAGCAGTTCCATATGGTGACTTACCTGACTGCCGTGGAAAATGTCATGGTCAGCCAGTACTACCATTCCATGCCGGATGAAGCAGAAGCGCTCGAAGCGCTGGAGCGCGTCGGTCTCAGGGAGCGGGCCAGGCACCTGCCCGGACAGCTCTCCGGAGGAGAGCAGCAGAGAGTCTGTGTGGCGCGCGCGCTGATCAATCACCCGGAGCTGATCCTTGCGGATGAGCCGACCGGGAATCTGGACGAGGCAAATGAGAATATCGTGCTGGATCTGTTCCGGCAGCTGCACCAGGAAGGGACAACGCTGATCGTGGTCACCCATGACCCGGAGGTGGCAGAGGCTGCCCAGAGAACCATTGTGCTGGAACATGGCCGCGTGGCGAAAGAAGTGATCAATGAAAACTTCGGGAAAGACAATGCCAGGTGATCCATGAAAACCTCGGGATAGACAGTGTCAGGTGATCTATGGACCATTCCGGAGCAAAGAGACGGAACGGCTTTCGAACCGTGAATCAGGGACTGCGCCCTCAGGCAAAGGTCTCATCAGAACAGGCTTTTCATAAGACAGGAAAGAATTCCTTCTGTATCGTCCAGGGAAAGGACCGGGCATGGCACGCTTTCGGAAAGCGGCGTATCTGCGGCAACGCATACCAGCGTACTGCCATCACATACGCAGTGATTCGATACAGCGCCCCGGATTACTTCGACCTTGGGCCAGGAGGAATTCTTCATGCCTTCTATCATTATGACATCTACATCTTTCATCTGCCGGATCAGATCCTCCACAGCCATCTGACGCCTGATGCGAAGAAAGGACTGTGAATCGGAAAACACCGCCGTAGCCATTGCGCCGGCCCGGTAGAAACGGTCAGAATCCGTTCCCTCCACATCACATTCAAAGGAATGGCCATCGTGCTTGATGACGCCCACCGACATTCCTTTGTCAGAAAAGGCGTGAATCAGCCTTTCCACAAGACCGGTTTTTCCGCTGTTCTTGACTCCGCTTACGCAGAAGATGACAGGACGCAGGAGGGACTGGTATTCCTGAGGCGTATTGATATTCCGGAGCGTTTCTTTTCCAAAGCAGCTGTTTTCAATCTCCACATACTTTGTCCGTACAGCTGCGAGCAGCTGTGTCATGCGGTATCTGCCGTTTTCGATCATTTCCTGAATGACAGGCAGCACTGCCTTGCTGTAGATTCCGCAAAGGGGATGGATCCTGTCTTTCTCGCAAAACACCCACGCGTCATAATCAGACGAGATATACCCGGAAAGGTACAGCACCATCTCCCGGCGCACAAAGGGCATATCAACCGCGCAGATGAACACATAATCTGTGCCGGCATACTGAAGGGAATGCCGGATTCCCTCCATGGGGCCGACCTTTGGGTTCTCATCCGTCAGCACTTTCAGACCATAACCGGAATAGCCCCTGTCTGAAACAGCAGACAGAAATACTTCGCCGCATCCGGATAATTCCTGTACAAGACGGCCAAGAAACGTTTGCTGATTCAGCATAAGAAGCGCTTTGTCCCGTCCCATGCGGGTGGAGCGGCCGATCAGGATTGCCGAAGACAGATTCATCTGGGATCCTCCTGTCTCTTTCCATAGATCCTGCTCTTTCGCAGGATTCTCTTGCGGCCGTGGCAGAAGACTCCTGCTTCCACGGCTTCTTCCCTATTATAGCCGTGAAAGGAAAACAATTCCACCTGAACGGAGGGCAGTAAACTGTGACCTGAGTGTTCTGATATGGCTTTTTTGGCTGGCTGATACTATAATGACCTTATAGTTTCCTGTTTTTATGAGGCAATGAAATATGATTGATCAGATGGGGCGCAGAATTGACTATCTGCGTATATCGGTTACCGATCGCTGCAACCTCAGATGCATATACTGTATGCCGGGAGAGGGTGTCAGTGAGCTTGCGCATGCTAAGATCCTGAGCTTTGAGGAGATCGTCCGCCTGGTGCGGATTATGACGCTCCTGGGGATCCGACACCTCAGGCTGACCGGAGGGGAACCGATGGCACGCAGAGGCTGCCTGGAGCTTGCGAAGCAGCTGCATGAGGTGCCCGGTGTTGCGTCTGTTTCCATGACCAGCAACGGAATTCTGCTGAAGGATCAGGTTCACCAGGCAAAGTGTTCCGGCATCAGTGCCCTGAACCTCAGCATTGATTCCCTGGACCCTGAGCGCTATTTTCGCCTGACGCGGGGCGGTGAGCTCAGCCGGGCTCTTTGTACGCTCCATCAGGCGCTGGAAGAAGGAATGACGGTCAAGGTGAATGCTGTTCCGGTCCGCGGGATGAATGAAGAGGATCTGACACAGCTCGCCCGTCTCGCCCGGACGGATCCGGTGTGTGTGCGCTTTATCGAGCTGATGCCCATCGGACTGGGAAGCCGGGCTGAAAGGATTCCGAACCAGGAGGTGAAGAGACACCTTGACGAGGCTTTTGGAAATCCCCGGGAGGATACTCAGGCGCACGGGCACGGTCCTGCCCGTTATGTAAAGTATCCGGGATTCTGCGGGGCAGTCGGATTCATCAGCGCGCTCAGCCATGAGTTCTGTGAGACCTGCAACCGGGTACGCCTGACCGCCGACGGCCGCCTGAAGCTGTGTCTGAACCACACGAAGGGACTGAACCTGAGAGAAATGCTCCGCTCAGGAGATTCGGATGAGGAAATCCTCGAAGCGGTGAGAAAAGCCATCGCACAGAAACCGGAGCGGCATGCGTTCTATGAAACAATCAGCGATCACGAGGAGAGAAGCATGAATGCGATCGGAGGATAAGAGACGGACAGAGGATGAGAGGATGATAACAGAGAAGTGACGGGCGGAGGAAAGGCTTTCATACGGGGAAATCTCAGAGATTTCCATGACTGCCTAAGGAAATCTCTGATGAGCTGCAGGAAGGGATCAGGCGTTGAAGGGTTCCTTCTTGCCGGACTTGATCCAGTCCTCAAGGGAAGTGAGGATCTGATGCCGGACATTTTCCTCGTAATGAAGCCAGCCTTCAAATCTGGTGTTCGGATCGACATCAGGGTTCTGCATCGCTTCACGGTCACGCGCGATCTGGTTCACAACAGCGCGGCGCAGAAAAGCGTGGTAGGTTTCGTTGGTTTCATCACAGTGATCCTTGATGATCTCCTTGCTGCCCTTCATCATGGGGAATGCGATGGTTTCATATTCCGCTTCGCTATAGACACCGTTTTTCTTGCCTTTCTCCGACATGGTTCAACCTCCTTGGTAAATCGATTTCATTCAGTATAAGGGGCTGTCCGGAAATAATCCGGGAAGATTCCTGAGGAGACATCCTCAGATCTTTCTCAATAGATCCCAGGTTCAGTGTAGCAAACAGAAGGGAGAAGCTCAAGTGCTTTTCTCCTGTGTAACGACAGTTTGTTCCTGACGTCGTTACACGATTTGTTATTGCACAGCCAGAACCCGGACCATGGTTCCGGCCGGCAGCGGTTCGTCTGAAGGGGGAAGGATGGCCAGCGCGTTCATCCTGAGGAAGGATGTCTGCATCCCGTTTCTCTGTCCGTCGTGCGCGACAAAGCGTAAAGTGCCGCCTTCTGCCTGCGTATGTCCTTTCAGAATGCGCGGACAGGGACAGGTCTTGCGGCAGCTGTCAGAAAGGGGCAGCATGCTTTCGGGAAGAGTGTAGCATCTCCTGCCGGACAGCTTCCTGACAACAGGAAGCGCGATGAGGTACCAGGCTGTCAGGGCAGCGCCGGGATTGCCGGAAAGGCTGATGATCAGGGATTCTTTAAGCTTCGCCCCGTAGCAGCAGGAGCCCGGCTTCATGTTAACATGGGAAAACAGGATCTTTGCGCCTGCTCTCTTCAGGGCACTGCAGATATAATCCTTATCCCCGACGGAGGCTCCGCCTGTGGTGAGGATCAGGTCGTTCTTTCCGGCAAGGGCCAGGATGGCTTTGGAGATGGTCTCTTCGTCATCTGCCGCATGGAGGCAATCCTCGACGCAGCATGACTCCTGTTCCAGAAGCGCCCTGAGGACGTGGAGGCTGGAATTGTAGATCTTCCCGGCAGACAGGGGAGATCCCGGTTCAAGAAGCTCTGATCCGGTGGACAGGACGGCGGCGCGCGGCCTGCGGTATACGGTTACCCGGTCAATCCCCTGGGATGCCAGAAGTCCTGAGTGGATCGGCGCAAGGAGGTCCCCTTTTTCAAGAAGAGGCGTTTTGGAGCGGATTTCATCTCCCTTCTGGTCGACATTCTCCCAGGGACGGAGAGGATCCTTCAGAGTAAGAACCTGGTCCGTCCATGTCACCCGCTCATAGTTGATGACGCAGTCAGCCCCTTCGGGAAGCGGAGCGCCGGTCATAATGCGGACAGCGCAGCCTTTTTCCAAAGGCTCCTGGCAGAAATCACCGGCCGCAATCGTCCCGGTGATCCGGAAATGAGCCGGAGCCTTCCCGCAGGCGGAGAGTGTCCCGGAGCTGTGGAGCGCAAACCCGTCATAGGCGCTGCGGTGAAAGGGCGGAAGATCGATGGCAGCCAGGATGTTTTCCGCCAGGACGCGGCCGTTTGCACCGGTCAGCGGAACCGTCTCCTTGCTAAGTGTTGGAGCTGAGGAAAGAAGAAAAGAAACTGCGGATTGGATGGGAACATTTTTATTCATGAGCGTTCCTCTCTTACATGATAAGCGCCGGTTTTTCTGACACTCTGACTGCCGGGCGGGGGCAGACCGGCGAATGCCTGGAAGCTGATCAGGATGATCCGCAGGAATCCTGCGCAAGGCTATCATACAATGATTTGAAAGAAAAAACTACCGGGAGGAGTCAGATGGGAAAGAAGCACAGGCAAAATGACTGGGATGGAACCAAAGCCCCGCTTCGCAGCCAGGGGAGTCCTGAAGAAGGGCAGGAGGAGCTGAGCGAGTATATCCACGTCACCAGCCCCGGCATTGTGGTGGTGATCGTATCCCTGCTGGTCATGCTTGTGGCGCTGATCATCTGGGGCTTTGCCGGAACCCTCCCTGTTACACAGACCGTGACAGGGCTGGTGGTTGATACCGCAATGTACGCGAAGATCTACCCGAAAGCGGCGGATGTCCTGCCCGGTGCTGATGAGGGAAGGATTGTGGTGTTCTGCTTTGTGGACGCGTCCCGGTACAATGGCCAGGCGATAAAGGAATTCGGGGAAAATGCTCTGATCCGCATGCCGGACCAGAAGACGTTTCAGGGAACGGTTGACCAGGAGTTCCTCTCTCCGGTTTCCATGGAGCAGGCAAAGGATATTTTATTTGGCAATGAATGGGTGCTGGAGCAGTGTGTCGCCCAGAACTATAGCTGGTGGCTGGAGGTTTGTCCGGCGGAGGATCTGTCGAACTATGCCTTTACGCTGGCACAGGTGACGATTCTGACGGATGAGGTTGCCCCGATCTATTTTCTGATGAAGTAAGCAGCAGGAGGAGAAGAGATGTGGAAGAAAAAAGTACATGTTCCCCTCATCCTGCAGATGGAGGAGATGGAAGGCGGGGCGGCCTGCCTGACGATGGTTCTGGCTTATTACCGGAAACAGACCAGCCTGGACCAGGTACGCACCGCATGCGGGATCTCGCGAAACGGAATCCACCCTCCGGATATCGTCCGGGCGGGGAAGGGATTCGGACTTGTCTGTGAGGAGAAGCATTACACTGCAGATAAGCTGGAGAAAAGCTGCGCATTTCCTGCAATTCTGGGCTGGGGAAAGGACCAGTTTGTGGTTCTGGAGGGATTTCGTTCCGGAAGGGCTGATCTGGTGCATCCCGCAAAAGGGAGGATGCGCCTTTCGACGGATGCACTGGAAAAACATTATGCAGGGATCTGTCTGGAATGTGTTCCGGGAAAGGAGTTTCTTGCCGACGGGGAAAAGCGGGGAACCGCGTCCTATCTGAAAGAAGTCATGAAATCAGATGGCTGGACCATGCTTCTGGTCCTTGTGACCGGATTTCTCTCCGCGGCGGGAGGGATCATCGCACCGGTTTTTTCCCGGGTCTTTACAGATGACATCCTAAGCGGACAGCGGGTTTCCTGGTATCCCGGAATCCTGTACTGCTTTGCCGCGGTTATTTTTTTACAGCTGATTTCGATGGTCATCCACCGGATCCTGATTATCCGTTCGACCGGGAAGCTGGCCGTTAAGTCGAATGCATTCTACATGCATCACCTGCTTCAGCTCCCTCTGGATTTCTTCTCCAGGCGGCGGACCGGGGATCTGGCAGGCCGCCAGAATACCAATGATATGATTGCGCAGACCCTGATCGGACAGCTTGCGCCGCTTCTTATGAACCTGCTGATGCTGGTATTCTACCTGGTGGTTATGGCGCAGTACAGTCTGCCGCTGACCGGGATCGGCGTGGCCTCCATTCTCCTGAACCTTCTTCTCACCAGGCGGGTCGGAGAGATCCGCCGCGAAATCTCCGCCTCGCAGTACCGAAGCCAGGCAGAACTGGATTCCGCGACCGTTTCCGGGATCGATATGATAGAGACGATCAAGGCAACCGGATCTGAGACGGGTTATTTTGAACGTTGGAGCGGCTTTCACGCGTCCGTGATCAAGGCGCAAGTGAAGTTTAACCGGATTGCCAGGTACCTGCTGATCCTTCCATCTTTTATTCAGAAGATTTCCGACTATGTTGTCCTTTTGACCGGCTGCTGGCTGATCATAAAAGGGAAGTTTTCCGCCGGGATCCTTCTTGCGTTTCTGCAGTTTCTGCAGTCTCTTTCGGCACCTGTCAACGACCTTCTGGAGGCGGGAGAAAACCTGCAGGAGATGGGCTCGGCCCTGGAACGCATCCGGGATGTGACGGACTATCCCCAGGAGATCCACTTCGCGGATGATTACGAAGGAATCGATTTTGAGACGGTTCAAAAGCTTTCCGGACAGGTGGAGCTGAAGCATATCTCCTTCGGGTATTCCCTGTACGCCCCTCCCCTGATTGAAGA
>CACXFW010000245.1 GCA_902767065.1 uncultured Lachnospiraceae bacterium
AAGCGGTGAAACCGCTCTGTCCGCCCACAGCGAAGAACACGAAGTGTTCTGAGCAATGGGGGTGCTGAATAGTTACTCCTTTTTTTCTTATTCTGATTTCACTCTATCTGTCTTTTCTCCCGGCTGCGCCCGGTGAAAAACCTTACATCCCCGTTACTGTTCCCCTTTCAGGCAGCTTGCCTCGAACTCCCTGGCCGGCACCGGCCTGGAGAACAGGTACCCCTGGAAATAACGGCATCCCATTTCCTTGAGGGACTTCAGCTGCGCCTGTGTCTCAACCCCTTCCGTCACAACCTCCATTCCCAGGGCGAGGGCCATCCGGATGATCGACTCCAGAATAATCCGGCTCCGCTTCTTGACTTCAATCTCCCTCAGAAGGCTCATATCGATCTTGAGCACATCCGCCTTTATATCCTTCAGGAGACCAAGCGAGGAATATCCCTTCCCGAAATCATCGATCTCGACCAGAAAGCCCCGCTGTCTGAGCTTTTCGATCACTTCATTTCCGCTCTCGGGATCCTCCAGAAGGGCAGTCTCCGTAATCTCCACCCTCAGACGGCCCGCGGGAACCTGATACCTGTCGATGAGGCCGGTCAGGACCTGATAGACATCCACACTGTAGAAGTCCTTTGCCGACATGTTCACAGAAAGGAACAGATCCTGCCAGGGCGTCCTGTCCCACGCTTGCAGCTGTTTCACGGCGCACTCCCATATGTACATATCCAGCCTGTGGATCAGCCCGGCATGCTCCAGCGTTTCTATGAAGTCCCCCGGCATCGTGACGCTGCCGTCCGGCCGGTGCCATCTGACAAGCGCTTCCGCGCCGCAGGTCCGTCCGTCTTCAAAGACAAGCGGCTGAAGGTACATCCTGAACTGCCCATCCTTCAGCGCGTTCTCAAAGCCGCTGATGATTCCCTGCTCATACAGGCTTTTCTGCATCATCTGCTCATTGAAATAAGCAACCGTCTCCCTGTGATCTTCCCGGATCGTCCTAAGCGCGGTGTTGGCCCGGTCGCACATGACGGAAACAGGAAGGGAGGGATCCTCGACATGGTATACCCCAAAATGAATGCAGAACGTATACTGCCCGCTGCTGAAGGCTTCCTTCAGCTTCTTCGCGGCGCTGTTCAGCAGTTCCTCGCGGTACATTTTCTCCGAAAGAAGGACCGCGAACTGGTCGCCTCCGAGCCTGCCGCACACACCTTTTCCCATTCTGGCAATCTTCTCCAGCTCGGCGGCATTCTGAACGATTACCTCGTTGCCCTTCTGGGAACCGAACAGGGTGTTGATCAGCCTGAAATCCATGATATTGCTCGTGATCATCACCCAGGAAGCCTTAGGGTTCTTCACGATCTCTTCTCTGGAAAGCTCCGAAAATCCATCCGGATTGAGCACATTGGTCAGATAGTCGTGCTGCGCCTGATGCCGGGCAGCCCTGTAATCCTGATTCTCAGCCGCCCTGTCATTTGCTGCAGAATCCCCCCGGCCCTTCTGGTCGATGCTGACCAGCTCCACCACGGCATCGTAGGATCCCCCGTCCGGCATCTTCAGCCTTACCGGGTTTGACTGGATATGGAAAAGCCTGTCCTCAAAAGACTCTTCCTTCTCCTGATGGCATCCGGTTCTGCAGGCAAGCGCGCTGGAACAGTTCACGCACTTCTGGTTCGCGTTCCAGATTCCGTAACAGCGGTCTTTTCTGCTGACCTGCCCATCCTGCCCGAATTCCAGGATGCGGCATTCGATCGGATCAACAACCCGTACAAGGTCATACATTCCGGACACATGATCCAGAAGCGTCTTCATCTCTTTGGCTGTATACTCCGCTGCCCTGATTCCGCCTTCCTCAGAGTGCGGCTGTGTGCTCTTTCGATTCCTCTGCATATCATCAAACCCCGCTTCCTTTACGAGAAAGCACTGCCGTTTCCCGGAACAGTTCCGCATCGGGAAGGAGAGATTCCGGTCAGTTTCGCATTTCATATCTGTATCATACCACGTTTTGCATTTTTGTTACAATCCACGCACCGCACGTTACAGTTCACATCCCCACAGGCTCGGGCGGAGGGGCTGGCCGGGGTGTGACCTGTAACCCCCGGTTATCTCAACGCTATGGTTTTTATCATGCCGGCATACTATAATGGAAATCAGAAGAAAAGGATCGTGATCTGACGGGCATGAGCGATCTGGCGATCTGACATAAGCGACAGGAATATGATCGGAGGGCAGGATGAACGGAGAGGTTCTGGCGGTATGTACGAGCAATCGAAAGGGAATTCAGAAGACCAATGTGCAAAGCGCGGTGTTTGTTGAAAACCACGGCATCAAGGGCGATGCCCATGCGGGAAGCTGGCATCGGCAGGTGAGCCTGATCAGCGCAGAGAAGATAGAAGATTTTCGCAGGAAAGGAGCCAGTGTCGAGTACGGCGCGTTTGGAGAGAATCTGGTCGTGGAAGGGATTGATTTCCGCTCTCTTCCGGTCGGAACAAGACTCAGGTGCGCGGATGTCCTGCTGGAAATGACGCAGATCGGCAAGGACTGCCACACCCACTGCGCGATCTACCACCAGGTGGGAGACTGCATCATGCCCCGGGAAGGCGTGTTTGCCCGCGTGCTGAAAGGCGGCACGATCCGGGTGGGCGACAGGATGGCCATCGAAGAGCGCCAGGCGCCGATGCCGTGGCAGGCCGCAGTGATTACCCTCAGCGATAAAGGCGCAAAAGGGGAACGGAAAGATGAAAGCGGCCCGGCGATCGTAAGAAGGCTTGAGGAGAGCGGCTACGAAGTCATCGAACAGTTTCTGATCAGCGATGATCCAGAGCAGCTTACGCGTCATCTGATCCGTCTGTGTGATCAGAGAAGGCCGGATCTGATCCTGACAACCGGAGGAACCGGTTTCTCAGACAGGGACAGGGCGCCGGAGGCGACCCTGGCCGCCGCCGAGCGCAGCGCTCCTGGAATTGCCGAGGCAATCCGCGCTTCATCGATGAAGATTACCAGCCACGCCATGCTCTCTCGCGCGGTCAGTGTCATCCGCGGCAAGACGCTGATCATCAATCTGCCCGGAAGTCCGCGCGCGTGCATGGAAAGCATGGATGTCTTCATGGATGCGATCCCTCACGCGATGGGGCTTCTGCGCGGCGAAGTTCATGACTGTGCCGCACAGAGCCAGGGTACGAATTTGTTTAAACCTATGTTATAATAGGAGGCAG
>CACXFW010000246.1 GCA_902767065.1 uncultured Lachnospiraceae bacterium
AACCGGGACGGCCGGAAAGCCGGCGGCAGAACAGATCGAAGGAGAACGAAATGAGTGCTAAGATTCTGGTTGTGGAAGATGAAGAAAAACTGGCTCGCTTTGTCGAACTGGAGCTGAAGCATGAAGGCTATGATGTTAAAACCGAGGGCAGCGGCCGCGCTGCCCTCTTTGAGGCGCTTGCGAACAACTATGATCTCATCCTTCTGGACATAATGCTTCCGGAGCTGAACGGGCTGGAGGTGCTCCGCCGCCTGAACAAGGAAAAGCCCACCCCGGTGATCCTGCTTACGGCACGCGATGCAGTCATGGACAAGGTCTCCGGGCTGGATGCCGGCGCTGTGGACTATATCACCAAACCATTTGCGATCGAGGAGCTTCTGGCCCGGATCCGCGTCGCGCTGAAGCTTCACCCGGTATCTGGCGCGGGAGGCGGAGTCAGTGCCCCCGCAGATAACGCGAAGGCTAAGGGACAGCTTACCTGGGGGCCGCTCGTCATGGACATCCCCAGACACAGGGTCACCATGGACGGCCATGAAATCACCCTGACCAACCGGGAATTCCTGATGCTCAAGACACTTCTGGATAATACCGATATCGTTCTCTCCCGCGATACGCTTCTGGAAAAGGTGTGCGGATATGAATATGTAGGCGAGACAAATGTCATCGACGTCTACATCCGTTATCTCCGCTCCAAGATCGACAACGTCTTTTCGGTGAAAATGATCCGGACCGTGCGCGGTGTCGGATACGTGATAAACGCATGGGAAAGCTAGAGAAAAAAAGAGCTCCCGGGGATCAGTCCCGCCGGATGACATCCATCACCAGGAAGCTCCATTTCAACCTGATCCGAAAAAAGCTGGGGATCTGGATCGTTTCGGATCTCCTGCTCTTTCTTGCCGTTTCCGCCGCGTTTCTGTTCGGCATTGAATATTCCCGTTTTTCCACGATTCCCGCGCTGACACAGAATCATCGCTCCTTCCTGCTAAGCAAAGAGCATCTGCAGCTGTGGTATCGCATGACAGACCAAAACGGTGAGGTCATTTTCCAGAAAGATATCACCCGGTTTCTGATCGCCCTGACCGTCGTTTTCGGCTGTCTTTTGTTTCTGCAGCTGCTCAGCCTTCTGCTGTCCTACTATGGGGAAAACAAGCAGATCCGTAAGATTCTCAGTCCCATCAATGAGGTCGCCCTGCGTGCGGATGAACTGAGCAGGCTTTCATTTTCCGAGGATAAATACCAGGTTCTGGAAGATGCCATCGAGCATATCCGTCCCGGGGAATCCCAGACCCTCTCCTTCCAGGATTCAGACCTGGTCGGCGTGGAGGCTGCCATCAACAACCTGCTGGTCAGAATGCGGGACACGTACCGCCAGCAGTCCCGCTTTGTAAATGACGCTTCCCACGAACTTCGTACGCCGATCGCAGTGATCCAGGGATATGCAAATATGCTGGACCGCTGGGGGAAGGAGGATGAGAAGATTCTCGACGAATCCATCACCGCCATCCGCAATGAAGCGGATCACATGAACCATCTGGTGGAGCAGCTTCTCTTCCTTGCCCGCGGGGACAGCGGAAGAACCTCCGTCACCCTGGAGGACGTTGATCTTTCGTCCATGATGCAGGAGGTCTATGAAGAGTCCTTTATGATCGATGAGACACATCCTTACCGCTACCGCCCAAAGGAAGCGGTTCTGACCGTCCGGGCCGATCCTGCCCTGCTGAAGCAGGCAGTCCGCATTCTGATTGACAACGCGGCAAAATACACAAAGCAGGGGGATGAGATCCTGCTTTCGTGCGGAATCGTGGATGACGCCGGCTCAGCGGATGTGGTGATCCCGCCGGATTCCGGCGGCAGGACAGCTTCCGGAAACGCCGCAAAGACCGCCGGCAGGGCTGATTCCGGAAGCGCCGCAAAAGCCGGCAGGACTGATTCCGGAAGCGCCGCAAAAGCCGGCAGGACAGCTTCCGGAAGCGCCGCGAAGGCCGGCAGTGCATATATCCAGGTTCAGGATACCGGGATCGGCATGGAGGAAGCAGACGTCCAGCAGATGTTTGAGCGCTTCTACCGCTCGAATGAAGTCCGCTCCTATCAGGGAACCGGCCTCGGACTGTCGATCGCCAAGTGGATCATCGACAAACATGGCGGACACTTTGAGGTTCTCTCCCGCACCGGTCTTGGAACGCGGATCCGGATCCTTCTTCCGGCCGCAGATTCTCCGCGGATCGGCTGAAGGATCCGGAAGCTTGCCACCGCTCATTCTATGAGCTTGAATCCCGGCCCGCGGGCTGCGGCGACTGACAACAACGCAGTCCGGGTGGATTGAGTCGTGCCGGATGTATAGGTTATTTCTGAACAGATCCTTAGTCTTGTCAAGTCCTGACCCTGCAGGAGTATTCCGATGAAAAAATACCTGTATATCATAAAAATCCAGATCATAAAGAGCATGACATACGAGTTTAATGTTTACGGAAATATCGTCATGCAGACAATCATCATGATCACCTCCGCTTACTTCTGGAAAGCCTTATACAGGCAGCAAACCAGTGTGAGCGGTGTTGATGCGCAAAGCATGCTCACATACGTTGTCATGTCCTGTGTATTGTCGGTACTGCTCATAACCAATGTGGAGAGAAGGATTGAAATCAGTGTGGAAAAGGGCACCGTGGCTGCGGATATGATGAAGCCTGTCAACCTTTTCGGTGTGTATTTTGCGGAGGATATCGGGGGCGTACTGGCGCTCATCTTCCAGAATCTGCTTCCCATCCTCCTGATCGGTTCGCTCCTGATCAAGGTCCCTGTGATGGCAGACATCAGGGACCTGCCTCTTTTTCTGGTTTCTGCCGCGGAATCCATGCTGATCAACTGGCTGATCGCCGCGCTGTTCGGAATGATCGCATTTACTGCAGTCAATATCGATGCGCTGATCCAGGTAAAGAAGCATCTGATCCGGCTGCTGTCCGGGAGCATCATTCCACTCTGGTTCTTTCCCCCATCCGTTTCCAGAGTGCTCTCATTGCTTCCCTTTGTATACATTTATCAGCTGCCCCTGAGCATTTATATCGGAAAGGGAAGCCGGGCTGAGCATCTGATGCAGATGCGGCTTCAGCTGGTCCATCTTGTAATCCTTTCGGTCATATTCTTTGTCATGCAGAGACAGGTCACCAGAAAAGTACTGGTTCAGGGAGGTTAACAGGACAATGAAAAACGCGCTTCGCGAGCTTTGTCATTACATCGATGTGACAATTCACGTGATCAAAATGGCCATCCTGACGATCATTGAATATCCCTCCAATATTGCCGGGTGGCTGATCTCCAATCCTCTCCAGTTCATCATGGGGTTTGCAATCATCAAGTTCGTTGTGGAAGCCTTTGGAGAAATCAACGGCTGGGATTACGGGCAGCTTGCATTTTTATATGGGATCTCTGTCATCTCCCACGCTTTGTCGATGATCTTTTTCGTCCAGGGATGGTTTATGGGTTATTATGTCATGGAAGGAGAATTTGACCGGTACCTGACGAGGCCGCTGGGCGTAATGTACCAGTTCTTCTTTACAAACATCAACATCTTTGGGGTCACTGACCTGATCCCCGGAATCCTGGTGTTTCTCTATGGCTGTATGAAGTGCAGGATCCCTGTCACCCTGCTTTTCGTGATCCAGGTAATCATCATGCTGACCGGCGCGACACTGATCCGCGGGGGGATCTACATTCTGCTGGGAAGCACCTCGTTTCATACAAGAAGCGCAGTGGATTTTGGGCAGTATACGCAGGAGATTATGGATAAAACGACCATGTACCCCATCTCCCTGTATCCCGAGAGCATGCAGTTCATCCTGACCTGGCTGATTCCGATCGGCTGGATCTCCTACTATCCGGCATCGGCCATGCTCGGTATTGAAAGCGGCGTTTCCGGCGGACTCATCGTCTCATTGATCACGCTGGGGGTCGGAGGGATCGTGATGCTGATCGCGGGAGCATATTTCACAGCCGGACTCAGAAAATATGAAAGTGCAGGAAACTGACGATGATCGACGCAAAAAACCTGAGCAAGGATTACATGCTGAAGAAGAAGGAAGCCGGGCTGAAGGGCGCGCTGAAAGGGCTGGTCAAAACGCATTATGAGGTGATCCATGCTGTCCGTGATCTGTCATTTCACATTGATAAGGGAGAAATCGTCGGATTTATCGGCCCGAACGGCGCAGGAAAAAGCACAACCATCAAGATGATGTCAGGAATCCTGACCCCCACACTGGGAAGCGTACTGATCGATGGCGGGGACATCACAAGGCACAGGAAACAGGTTGTCCGGAACATCGGCGTTGTAT
The DNA here is from genome assembly GCA_902767065.1 of uncultured Lachnospiraceae bacterium. Taxonomy (GTDB): domain Bacteria; phylum Bacillota; class Clostridia; order Lachnospirales; family Lachnospiraceae; genus Porcincola. Next base: position 4,326 of record CACXFW010000246.1, read on the forward strand.
TTGGACAGAGATCGCAGCTCAACTGGGATCTCCGCCTCGGAGAAAGCTTCGAGCTTCTGAAGCATATCTATCAGATCGATCAGAGTGAATATGAAAAGACTCTGGATGTGATGGATGAGATCCTCGGAATCAAAGAGCTCATAGACAAACCGGTCAGGCAAATGTCGCTCGGCCAGAGGGTAAAGGGGGACCTGGCCGCATCTATGCTGCATTCCCCCAAGGTCCTGTTCCTGGATGAACCCACCATCGGACTTGATGTTTCAAGTAAATTCGCGCTTCGTAAATTTATCAAAGAAATCAATCAGGTCAAAAAGACAACAGTCATCCTCACGACGCATGACCTTGGCGATATCAAGGAACTGTGCGAGCGTCTGATCATTATCAATCATGGGGTGATGATGGAAGATGGAAACCTGACGCAGATTGTCGACCGGATCGCTCCCTATAAGACGCTCGTTGTTGCGTACTATGATGAAGAGGCGCCGCAGCACGCGCGATGTGAGATGACGGAACATGAAGGAAACATCGCGAAATACCGCTTCATGAAAAAAGATATCACGGCAGCTGAACTCATTGCGGATCTGTCAAAGCAAAAGGATATCAAAGACGTTTCCATAGAAGAGGCGGGGATCGATGAGATTATCAAGATCGCGTACGGCAGATAGAAAAAAGTAACTATCACAGTATACTATGTTGATCGGCCAAAGCATGTGCATCTGATCTCTAAACATGCAGACATTGCTATCACTCCGCCTGCCCACAACACGACCTGCCATACTTTCAGCTGATGCTCCGCAAAAAAGAACAGTTGGAGCAGGAGCTTCGTGAATTGAATGATAAGCTCGATTCCGGACATGAATAAGCATCAAAAAAGAGTGATGACACTTACCCCTTTCAGGATATA
>CACXFW010000247.1 GCA_902767065.1 uncultured Lachnospiraceae bacterium
GCCGCAGATTATTTTTTGCTGGCTGTCAGCCTGTTTTTCTATGCGTGGGGAGAGCCGGTTTATATTCTGCTTATGCTGGCCGTAATTACGGTCAACTGGCTGTCCGGAATGGCCCTCAGCGTCTGTTCCCGGAAGAAACTGATCCTGGTTTTATGCATTGTTGCTGATCTTGGCATTCTCGGGTATTTTAAATATGCCGGTATGCTGGTCGGGACGGTGAACGCTCTGTTTCACACCAATCTGGAAACGCCGCAGATCCTGCTGCCTGTCGGAATCTCATTTTTCACCTTTCAGGCGCTGTCTTACGTAGCGGATGTCTATCGGAAGGAAGCGAAGGTGCAGAAGAACTGGTTTCGTCTGGCACTGTATATCTCTTTCTTTCCCCAGCTGATCGCCGGGCCGATTGTGAGATACGCCGATATTGACCGGCAGATTGAAAACCGTACCATCAGCGCTTGTCAGACGGCATCCGGGATCCGGCGTTTTCTATACGGATTTGCGAAAAAGGTCCTTCTCGCGAATGTCCTGGGATCCTGCGCGGATGTACTGTATTCCATTTCCATAGACAACGTGACAGGCGTCATGGTGTGGGTTGCCTCTGTCGCGTATACACTGCAGATCTATTATGATTTTTCCGGATACTCGGATATGGCAATCGGCCTGGGCCGCATGTTTGGATTTGAATTTAAGGAGAATTTTCATTATCCGTATATGTCCCACAGCATCAGGGAGTTCTGGAGAAGATGGCATATCTCCCTGGGCAGGTGGTTCCGGGAGTATGTCTACATCCCGCTGGGCGGAAGCCGGAAAGGAACCGGGAGGACATATCTGAACCTTATCCTGGTTTTTGCCCTGACGGGATTCTGGCACGGGGCAAGCTGGACATTTGTTTTCTGGGGACTCTTTCATGGATGCTTTCTCGTCCTTGAACGGATTGGACTTGGGAAGGTGCTCGGGAAATCAAAAGCGGTTTCATGGCTTTATTGCATGGTGGTTGTTCATGTCGGATGGGTATTCTTCAGAACGGAGAACCTGAAGAACAGTATCCGGTATCTGTCCAGGATGCTGCAGCCATGGAAGTATACCCATTCAAGCTACTCTGTCTTTGAGTTTGTGAGTATTAAAATGATCGTTGTGATCGCGCTTGGAATTCTTGGCGCGGGGATGATACAGTGGATTGGCGAAAGGGCCGGGATCCGGAGCAGATGGAAAGATTCCTGGGCAGAGATCATCTGCTGTGCGGGGATGTTTTTCCTGGCGCTTCTGAGCCTTGCAAGCGGGACGTATAATCCGTTTATTTACTTTAGGTTCTGATTCCGGGAAATAGATTATGACGAGACGAAAAGCGATCATCACGATCATCCTGTTTATGATCCTGACCGGGAGTGCCTTTCTCATATGGCCTTTTGTAAGGGGAGAGCTGGAAGGCGTGAATACGGAAAACAGGAACCTGGCGTCTTTTCCGGCGTTTTCCTTCGAAACGATTTCCGAATATCCGGATCAGATCGAAGCCTGGATGAATGATCATCTGCCATTCAGGGCGAAAATGATCGGACTGCAAAGCCTGATTGACTATTATCTGCTGCATACCTCATCAAATAGTAATGTCGTGATCGGAAAGGATGGGTGGCTGTTCCTAAAGGCGGATGACTCGATGGAGTACTATACCGGCAGAAAGCTGTATTCTGAGGAACAGCTGCGCACACTTGCCGGGAATCTGCAGATCGCGAAGGATGCGATGAAAAGACAGGGAACGGAATTTGTGCTCATGGTGATCCCGGACAGGGAGCGTATCTATCCGGAGAAACTTCCTTCCTGCTATGGAGCACCGAATCCGGTCAACGCATTCGACCAGCTGACAGAGTATCTTCGCGAAAATACCGATATTACGGTCGTGTGCCCTTATGACAGTCTCATGAAGGCAAAGGAAGAGAATCCGGATCAGATCCTCTACCATAAGACGGATTCCCACTGGAATGACCTGGGTGCTTACATCGGAGTATGTGACCTGTTTCAGGCATTAGACATAAAATGGGACAAGAGCCGGGTGACTGTTACTGAGGTGGAGGATACGCCCGGGGACATGGCTGACATGCTGAACCTGAGAGGAATGATTGATGCGGGATGGGCATATCAACTCTCCGGGTTTCAGAATGGGAATACGTTCATGACTGCGGAGCCGGATTTCTGGGGGCATTATACTTATGAGTCTCCGGATGCCGGAAATGGGAGGATCCTGGTTTTAAGGGACTCCTTCTGCTCGGCAATGATGCAGTTTATTTCAGAAGCATTTCAAGAGAGCGATCTGGTGCATCATGATGGATTTTGTCATGAGCTGATTGAACAGGAACAGCCTGATTATTTTGTATATGAAGTCGTGGAACGAAAACTGGATCAGCTTCTGGACGATGCCCAGAGGGAAAGGGAAGCGTGGACCGTACCCGCGATGAAGTCATGAAAGGAAAGAATCTCTATGCGTCTTCTTGAGAATGAGACCTATCAGTCAGACCTTGGGAGGGTTGTGAACCTGGACCTTCCCTGGGAGGAGCTGAGCGGAAAAAGCATCCTGATCTCCGGCGCCAC
>CACXFW010000248.1 GCA_902767065.1 uncultured Lachnospiraceae bacterium
AGACTCATGGGAAAACGTTCACGGAATTCGGTGGAAAATGAATATGGTCACGGCACACTCATCGAGTAATATGAACCTGAAGGATAAAAACATGCAGGAAGAAATACCAAAGAAGATAAAGATTCGGGGAGCAAGGGTACACAACCTGAAAAACATAGATGTTGATGTCCCTCTGAACAGAATAGTCGGCATAGCAGGTGTATCCGGTTCAGGCAAGTCTTCCCTTGCCCTGGGCGTGCTTTACGCGGAAGGCTCCAGGCGGTATCTGGAATCCCTTTCAACTTATACCAGAAGGCGTATGACGCAGGCAGCGAAAGCCGATGTGGATGAAGTACTGTATGTACCCGCATCCCTTGCGCTTCACCAGCGTCCGGCAGTTCCCGGCATCCGTTCCACCTTTGGGACCGGAACAGAATTGCTGAACAGCCTGCGCCTGTTGTTTTCCCGGCTTGGCAGCCACAGGTGTCCGAACGGGCATTACCTGCCGCCATCCATGGCAGTGGCTGCGGAGCAGGAACTGGTCTGTCCGGAATGCGGAGAGCATTTTTATGGCCCCGGTGCTGAGGAACTTGCCTTTAACAGCCAGGGAGCCTGTCCGCATTGTGACGGAACGGGCATCATCCATGTGGTAGATGAATCGACCCTGGTACCTGATGAAAACCTGTCGATCGACGAAGGGGCGGTGCTGCCCTGGCAGACACTGATGTGGTCGCTGATGAAGGATATTGCCAGGGAACTTGGCGTCCGTACAGATGTACCATTTAAGGATCTGACAGAAAAAGAGCGGGATCTGGTTTTCCACGGACCGGCGGTCAAGCACCATATGATCTACCAGAACCATACGAACGGTGCCGCCGGGGAAATGGACTTTACCTATTTCAATGCGACCTATACGGTTGAAAATGCCCTGTCAAAGGTGAAAGACGAAAAAGGAATGAAGCGTGTGGAGAAATTCCTCAGGCTTTCCGTATGCCCGGACTGTGGAGGGACAAGGCTTTCAGAGAAGGCGAGGGCACCGAAGGTGATGGGGATTTCCCTGGCCGATGTATGCACGATGACCCTGACAGAATCACTTGACTGGGTAGGCCGCGTTCCCGGATCTGTGCCGGATGAAATGAAGCCCATGGCAAAGAGCATATGTGAATCCTTCCAGACAGTTGCGAAACGGCTTATGGATCTGGGACTTTCCTACCTGACTCTGGACAGGGCGGCATCAACGCTGTCCACAGGGGAAAGACAGCGGATGCAGCTGGCAAGGGCTGTGAGGAACAGGACAACAGGCGTCCTTTATGTGCTTGATGAACCTTCCATCGGATTGCACCCGGCCAATATCACAGGACTGAATGGTGTCATGCATGACCTGGTGAAAGACGGGAATTCAGTTCTGCTTGTGGATCATGACACCCAGATCCTGAAGGAAGCCGACTGGCTGATAGAGATGGGGCCAAAAGCCGGGGCTGATGGCGGCAGGGTGATCGCTGAAGGGACGATTGAGGAAATCAAAGCGAATCCCGTATCCATGATTGGTCCCTTCCTTACAGGCGGGGAGAGGCCGGACGGCCAAAAGAAATCTGACAGTATATTTGAGGATGGCTGCATCAGGATGAAAACGGCGCCTATCCATACTGTCAAACCGCTGGATGTGAGCATCCCGAAAGGGAGGCTGACTGTGGTAACCGGTGTATCCGGGTCCGGAAAAACAACGATGGTGCTGGAAAGCCTTGTGCCGGCCCTTGCAGCTGATACGGCCGGGACGAAGCAGCCTGGGCATGTTACAGGCATTGAAGCAGAAGGGATCCGGCATGTGAAGCTCATAGATGCTTCCCCGATCGGTATCAATGTACGTTCCACCGTAGCCACCTATGCCAATGTCCATGATGAACTGCGTAAAATCTACGGACGCAGCAAAGAGGCCAGGAGTTATGGATGGAAAGCCGGAGATTTTTCCTATAATACCGGAAGCCTGCGCTGCCCTGTATGCGACGGGACAGGGTCAATCAGCCTCGATGTGCAGTTTCTCCCGGATGTGGATGTTCCCTGTCCCGAGTGCAGGGGATCAAGGTATTCCAGGAATGCATACAGGGTGAAATATACAAATAAAGCCGGAAATGAAAAATCCCTGCCGGAGCTTATGGAGATGGACGTGAATACTGCCATTGTCTTTTGCAGGGACATGAAAACCGTATATCCCAGGCTGAAAGTCCTGCAGGACCTTGGGCTTGGATATCTGACCCTTGGCGAGGAGACGCCGAGCCTTTCTGGAGGTGAGGCACAGCGGCTGAAGCTCGCCAGTGAAATGGGCAGGACACAGGAGGATTCCGTATTTGTGTTTGATGAACCGACAATCGGACTTCATCCTCTGGATGTGGAAACACTTCTCGGTGTTTTCCGCACACTGATCAGCAATGGCGCCACCGTGGTTGTAATCGAGCATGATCTTGATGTGATAAGGAGTGCGGATTTTGTCATTGACATGGGACCGGGAGGCGGTGAGGAAGGCGGGAGGATAATAGCCTGCGGAACGCC
>CACXFW010000249.1 GCA_902767065.1 uncultured Lachnospiraceae bacterium
ATCAGCACATTCTGGGTTCCCATCGCGTACGGCCCAAGCGTGTAAGCGTCAAAATAGCAGGTAATCCCTTCGCATCCCGCCGTCCAGATCATGTCGTCAAGGGATTTTTCCTGAAAATAAGCTTCCGTGAGATCTTTCTCAACATCCGGGTATCTGCTTAAGACCTCTTCCTTCACTTTCTCCTTAAATGCGTCTTCCTCCGCTACAAGCTCGCTGAGCTTCAACAGTTTTCCGCTCTCCGGATCATAATTCATTCCGGCATAACCGGAGTAACCATGCGCGCCCCCGAGATATCCGGAGCGAACGCCAAGCAAAGAGACAATGTGCCGGTCGGCTCTGACGACATACCAGGTTTCCGCATCCGTAAACGTCCCGAAATACTCCGGATTCTCCTGGAACCGCTCCTTCGCATCTTCCAGGATTTCCTGATAGTTCTCATGAAATTCTGTTTTTTTCTGGTCATTCAGCTCCTGCAGTGCATCCATAAGCTTCGGATATTGATCTGCGGTCTCTTTGTCCAGCGTAACCTGCGGGCAGCTTGTCTCAGCATAATTGCAATTTGCATCGTCGCACCACTCATACTCATAGATCTGACCCGTATAAAGCCGGATAGAGTCTCCCGCTGCGATGCCGGGTTCCTCTGCACAGGCAATCGATGCGGCCATTCCGGCGACAACCGCTGCAGACAGAACTGCAGAAATGATTTTGCTGTGTTTTTTCATCTGATCTTTCCTTTCTTTTTTCGGATTCTCACCACTTCGTGTTCCTGGTCAATGAAGGTCATAAGCCGTAACGCCTGTCTTCATATCACCCGTTTCCATACTTTTCCGCAATCCATGCGGCAGCCTGCTTCTCCGGATTAATCACCTCGTCAGCCCCGCTGCGCAGCAGCAGCTTTTCCTGAATCTCGCTGTTCGCGCGTCCGATGACCCTGGCTGCGCCCAGCTCTTTCAGAAGAAACGTGGTCATCAGAGAGTTCTGAAAATCAGAGGCAATCGTCACGAAGCACAGATCATAATCACTGACTCCAAGAGATTTCAAAAACTCCTCGTTCGTGCTGTCTCCAATCTGCGCGTCCGTGACGTAAGACTGGATCGCGTTGATCCGGTTCTCATCACTGTCGACTGCCATCACCTCGTATCCGATTTCTTCCATGCTTTTCGCAATCAGGGTTCCAAGATGGTTAACCCCAATCAGTAATATTGATTTCACTTCTGCCTGATTCCTCCTCTTCCGCTCTATATGATCCGCCATGAGCCATTTCAGCCACTCAGTTCTATCTGCCATGATTCGTTTCTCTCCATATCGATCTTTCTCTGATTCCATTATCCGACGATGATCTTTTCCACAGGCCGCCGTGATACCTCCGCCCTGCTGGAAATCGCGGCATACATCAGCGTCAGGCCGCCCGCTCGTCCGATAAACATCAAAACGACCAGGAGGATGTGCGAGAGCGGTCCAAGGGATGGCGTAATCCCCAGAGTCAGTCCAACCGTTCCTACCGCAGAAGCAGTCTCAAACAGACACTCCTTCATAGGCAGTCCCTCCACCAGGCTGATTACCATCGCGAAGGACACCGCCAGAACAAAATAGGTCACGAATAAGGCACAGGCACTCCTGATGACGCTCTCTTCGATTCTTTTTCCAAAGAGGTGGGTTTCCTTCTTTCTGCGGAACACGGATGACGCATTCGCAAGAAGCACCGCCAGAGTGGTTGTCTTCATGCCGCCGGCCGTCGAGCCGGGAGAGCCGCCGATCACCATCAGAATGATCATCAGGGCAATCCCGCTGTGTGTCATCTTCGTGAGATCCGCCGTGTTGAATCCGGCGGTTCTCGGCGTGATTGCCTGAAACAGCGACAGACTGATCCGATCCAGGAACGGAGCATCTGAAAACTCAAAGAAAAAATACACGATGGCCGGAACCGCAATCAGAACCGCTGTCGTCACAAGAATTACCTTACTCTGCAGCCGGTATTTTCTGACTCTCCTCCTGTTCCTGATGAAGTCCACCCAGGTATGAAACCCGATTCCCCCGAGAACAATCAGCAGGCAGACCGGCACAATCACAAATGGATTCCGGCTGAAGGCCGTCAGGGAAGAAAACTCTCCGCTGTGCGTTCCCATCAGGTCAAATCCGGCGTTGCAGAAAGCCGAAACAGAATGAAAGACAGCCATCCAGATCCCGGACAAGCCGAATTGAATGCAGAAAACCGGCATCAGGGCAGCCGCGCCAATCGCTTCTACCATGAATACTATCCGGATAATCATCCGCGCCATCTCCTGAACCCCGCCGACCTGAAATCCGGAGATGCTGTCCTCCACAAGGCTTTTCTCCCTGAGCGACAGTTTTTTCCCCGAAGCAGTCTCAATCGAAGCGGCAATCGTGACAACGCCTAGCCCGCCTGTCTGTATCAGAACCAGAATCACCGCCTGTCCGAACGGTGACCAGTAGGAAGCGGTATCCTTCATCACCAGTCCGGTAACGCATACGGCGGAGGTCGAGGTAAACAAGGCACAATCCAGGCTGGTCACCTCCCCGCTTCTGGCGGAAAACGGAAACATCAGTAGGATGGTTCCGATCAGGATGATCATGATAAAACCCGATATGATAATCTGGAAGGTGGAAACCTTCTCTCTGAGCTTTGATTGTTTCATTTCTCCTGTCTCCGGCTGGTTGTCGATGACTCGTCAACAAGCAGCTTTTTCAGAGTTTCCATAATCGTCGGGATGTCATAAGGCTTAGCCAGATGTGAATTCATTCCGGCCTCCATTGCTGTCTTCTTATCCTCCTCAAAAGCATTCGCCGTAACCGCCACAATAGGGATCTTCGCTTTCTGAGCGTCTTCCAGCGCACGGATCTGTCTTGCCGCCTCATATCCGTCCATCTTTGGCATCTGTATATCCATCAGAATCATATCATAATAACCGGCGGGAAAGGATTTCATTTTTTCCACCGCCTCGGTGCCGTCACAGGCGATCTCAACCGTCAGCCCGACATTCGTCAGAATCGCCTCCGCGATCATCTGATTCATCTCGTTGTCTTCAGCCAGCATAACACGTTTTCCGGTGAAATCCGGCATCGGTTCGCCCTTTTCCTCCTCTTCCTGTCTGCCCGGGGAAGACCGGAACGGCTCTGCCAGAACATTTCTCAGTTCCGACATAAACAGAGGCTTTGAGCAGAACGCTGTCACACCGGCCTCTTTCGCTTCCTCTTCAATGTCTGCCCAGTCATACGCCGTCAGGATAATAATCGGAGCACTGTCGCCGATCACCTTCCGGATTCTGCGCACCGCCTCAATGCCGTTCAGATCCGGCATCAGCCAGTCGATAATATAGACCCGGAATTCATCCGCCTGATCCAGCGCCTCCCTGGCCCGGATCACAGCTTCCTTTCCATAGTTTGTCCAGTCAGGCCTCATTCCGATCTCCCTAAGCATGGAGCAGATGGAAAGGCAGGTGTTGATGTCGTCATCCGCCACAAGCGCGCGCAGCCCCTTCAGCTCCGGCATCGGTTCAAACTTCGTGGATCCTGTGCTGATCCTGCACGGAAGCTCCACGATAAACTCGCTGCCCTTTCCCTCTGACGAATGCACCGTAATCACGCCGCCCATCATGTCGACGATATTCTTCGTAATCGCCATGCCAAGACCGGTTCCCTGGATGCCGCTGACCGTGCTCGTCTTTTCACGGGAGAAGGCTTCAAAGATGGTCTTCCTGAATTCCTCGCTCATTCCGATTCCATTATCCTTGATCCGGAACTCGAAGGTAGCAAGGCCTTCCGCAGGAGAGGGTTTCTCGATCACCCGGAAGCTGACCGTACCACCCGCGGGAGTAAACTTGATCGCGTTGGACAGGATATTCAAAAGGATCTGGCTCAGACGAAGCTTGTCCGTAACGATGTCTTCATGCGACACATCCTGCGTATCGATGAACAGCTCCAGCTGTTTGGACGCGATATCCGACTGAATAATCGCCCCCAGATCATGGATCACATCCGGAAGGTGGACATCCGATTCCTCGATGACGACCTTGCCGCTCTCGATCCGGCTCATATCCAGCACATCGTTGATCAGGGAAAGAAGATGCTGGCTGGAAACAGAGATTTTTCCAAGATAATCCTGCACCTGCTCCCTGTTGTCAATATGGGAAGCGGCCAGGGCGGTAAAGCCAACGATGGCGTTCATCGGCGTGCGGATATCGTGGGACATGTTATTGAGGAAGATGGTCTTGGCGCGGTTTGCATGCTCCGCTGAAATCAGCGCGTCAGACAGCGCCTTCTGGTTCCGGGCCAGCTCGCTGTTTTTTGCCTCAAGTTCCCTTCGTGCCTGTTCTTTTTCCAGCACTTCCTTCCTCGTGCGGCGCACGTCCCTGACGAGCAGAAAGACGATGAACCCGGCAATGGCCAGAATGACAAAGCCATACAGCACGATATGGTCCAGCAGCATATCCACGAAGCTGTAGGTATACAGTCCGCTGGTATACCGGTACGAAATATTCTGCGCAAAGTCGCCTCCCAGTATATTAATCCCTCGGTTCAGAAGCTTCAAAAGGCCTTCATTTCCGATCTCCACCCCGAAGCAGCGGGCATCGTTATAGCTGGTCTGGTACAGGGAAAGGCTTTCATACTTTCTGTTTCGCAGGATATCGTTTGCCCGAAGGCCGTTCAATGTAACGCATCCTGCTTTTCCGGCAAGCACTGCCGCGAGGCAATCCTCGCTTGACGGGTAAAATGTAATCTCGGCATGCGGATAGTTGGTCCGGACGAAATAATCCTGCATGCGGTTGTTTTCATTTACGGCAAAATGTTCTGTCGTTTTTTCACTGAATTCGCCCTTGTAAACCAGCTCCGCGGGTGCGGAAGAGACAGGGTTCGACAGATAGATTCCGTTCTCCTCCGAATAATACAGCCCGCCGCCCACGGGAAAAGCCGCATCGATCTCCTCTGTCCGGATCCCGGCAACCATATCGTCATAGCTTGTGTACCCTCTGTAAGTAACCGTCATGTTCTGCATTCCAAGCGTCTTCAGGATCGCGGGAACCATGTCTTTGACAATGCCGGTCACTTCTCCCTGAGCGTCTGTACTGCTGTAAGGCAGATAATGATCCAGATAGCCGACATTGAGCGTGTCATGGGTATCCATCCACTCCCGTTCGGACTTAGAGAAGGCTCTTGCCGTCACGCTGACCGAGTAATACTTTGCGCTCAGGGAATTCAGATAGTTCGGCTCTTCCGAGGCAAGCTGTGTCTGAGCGGAGTTTAACTCTTCCAGAAGATCCGGGCGATGGATATTCACGCACAGATAATAATCCGATGTTCCGAAAACAGTCAGCACTTCCGCGTGATCCCTGCCGTGAGCGCCGTCGCTTTCCGCAGCAAGAACATCCACCTCATGAGAATCAAAGGCATCAAACAGCTGCCCATAGTCAGAGAAGGGAATCACCTCGGCAGACACATGATGCTCCTCAAGATACTGATCCAGTACGCCGACCATCGCGCTGTCCAGCACAGCGATCCTTTTGCCGCCAAGCGTCGCAGGGTCGGTGGTGATGCTGTTGTCATCTGCGTGCTTGACCAGGAAATAGGATTCACTTCCCATGATCTCCTTCGGATAACTGATCAGCGAAGATCGTTCCTGACGCCACGCAAGCCCTGCCAGCAGATCAATCTCTCCGTCCAGGAGCATCTGATAGAGATCTCCGAAGCCGCCGTACACGTATTCATATTTCCAGCCTGTGTATTCGGAAAGCTTTCGATAATACTCGTATGCATAGCCGGTTTTGACGGCGCCTTCCTCCGCGCCTTCCTGAAACACTTCATTCTCGTAGTAGCCTACCCGGACAGTCTTGGTTTCACTGTCCGCAAAGGCCGCGCAGGGCAGCATGACAGCCAGCAAAACGGCAGTCACCAGTACACAGGCTGTAAGCCAGTGGAAATATAGTCTGTGCTTTCTGTCCGGAATCAGGCTCATGATCTGTCCTTCCCTCTTAAAACACCAGAGCTGATCGAGCTCTTTCCTGATAGAGATCAGTATAACATAACGTAAATTTGATTGTCCATTCAACGCCTGTCCCGTTACAGTTCCTTACAGGTCACTGACCCGCCTCTGTAATACGTCTGCGTTCCTTCGCCAGAAGCCACGCCATGATATGGACAGACTGCTGGAACCGGCCAGTATGGATCAGGGCTTCAATCTCCTTCGCGGAGTGTTTTTCCACAATCAGGCACTCTGTTTCATCAAGACTTGGCGCAGCTGTCTTTCTGCAGTTTTCTGCCAGAAACACACAGGCGTAGTTATCGGAGATTGTCGCGTTGGAAGGTACCGTGATCAGATGGGTCCAGTCGGAAGACTCATACCCTGTCTCTTCCAGAAGCTCACGCTTTGCGCATTCCAGGGCGGATTCCGCAGGCTGGGCGTCTCCATACTCCCTGCCGTCCTTTCTCTCAATCCCGCCTGCCGGGAATTCCGTCGTAACCTGGCGGATCCCCTGCCTGAACTGCCGGACTAAGAGATACTGCCCGTCCTCATCAGACGCCACAATCACAGTGTAATCACGACGGCTATAAGAATAAAATGGTTCGAACACCCTCCCGTCAGGATACCGGTAAGCTGATTTTCTGAAATCAATCCATTCATCCTGTACAAT